>NZ_JAAKNE010000051.1:0-27235 GCF_049170755.1 Aeromonas sp. 604176 | reverse complement strand
TAGCTTGCATTCGCACCAGCCAGGTGAGATGACTCCAACCAGGCCTTCATCACGCCGTTATGCATTTCTATCCCTTGTACTTCTTGTTACTGCTGCGCAGCTTGTAGGGGTCAAATAGCCATCCTGCCACGGGTGGGATGGCTATCCGGAAGTCGGGCCAGCACAGGGCCGGCCCAAATACTAAACAGCCCGATTGAGCAACATCGACTTGATCTGGCCAATCGCCTTGGTCGGGTTCAAGCCTTTCGGACAGACGTTCACGCAGTTCATGATGCCGTGGCAGCGGAACACGCTGAAGGCGTCGTCCAGATTACCCAGCCGTTCGGTGGTCGCGGTGTCGCGGCTGTCAGCCAGCCAGCGGTAGGCGGCAAGCAGCCCGGCCGGACCGATGAACTTGTCGGGGTTCCACCAGAAGGAGGGGCAAGAGGTGGAGCAGCAGGCACAAAGAATACACTCGTACAGGCCATCCAGCTTGGCACGCTCTTCGGGGGATTGCAGGTGCTCACGCACCGGCGGCAACTTGTCTTCATTGATGAGGAAGGGTTTGACCTTCTCCCACTGGGTGTAGAACTGGGTCATGTCGATCACCAGATCACGGATCACCGGCAGGCCGGGCAAGGGGCGGATAACGACCTTGTTGCCCTTCTTCAGCAAATCGGAGAGCGGGGTGATGCAGGCAAGACCGTTCTTGCCATTCATGTTGAGACCGTCAGATCCACAAACCCCTTCGCGGCAGGAGCGGCGGAAGGCAAGCGTGGGATCCAGCTCTTTCAACTGGATCAGTGCATCGAGCACCATCATGTCGGAACCTTCAGGAATATCAAGATGATAATCCTTCATATGGGGGACGTTATCAACATCCGGATTGTATCTGTAGACAGAGAATGTGACGTTCATAGGGCTGGCTCCGCAATCAGTAAGTCCGGACCTTGGGCGGGAACGCCTCACGGGTCTTGGGTGACATGTTGACAGCGCGACGGGTCATGGACTCGGTGTCCGGATGATAGAGGCTGTGGCACAGCCAGTTCTCATCGTCGCGATCCGGGAAGTCGAAGCGGCAGTGAGCACCGCGGCTCTCGGTACGGAAGTTGGCGGCAACCGCCGTGGCAAACGCCGTTTCCATCAGGTTGTCCAGCTCCAGGCACTCGATGCGCTGGGTGTTGAACTCTTTGGAGGTGTCATCCAGACGGGCTGACTTGAGGCGCTCGCGGATAACCTTGAGCTCGGCCAGCCCTTCTGCCATCGCCGCACCTTCGCGGAATACGGAGAAGTTGTTCTGCATGCAGCGCTGCAGGTCTTTGCGGATCTGCACCGGGTCTTCCCCGTCACGGCAATTTTCCCAGCGGTTGAAGCGGGACAATGCGGCATCCAGATCCGACTCGGAAGCATCACGGCCGTGCTCCATCTCGCCCAAGGTGTTGACCAGATGCATGCCGGCAGCGCGGCCGAAGACCACCAGATCCAGCAGGGAGTTGCCACCCAGACGGTTGGCACCGTGTACGGAGACGCAGGCAATCTCGCCCACCGCAAACAGACCGACCACCGGCACGTCGTTGCCGTTCTTGTCCTGGGTCAGACACTGGCCATTCACGTTGGTCGGCACGCCGCCCATCATGTAGTGACAGGTCGGGATGATAGGGATCGGCTCTTTGACCGGATCCACGTGGGCGAAGGTGCGAGAGAGCTCGCAGATGCCCGGCAGACGGGATTCCAGTACCTCTTTGCCGAGGTGATCCAGCTTGAGTTTGATGTGCGGGCCCCAGGGACCGTCGCAACCACGACCTTCGCGGATCTCGATCATGATGGAGCGGGCCACCACGTCGCGACCGGCCAGATCCTTGGCGTTGGGGGCATAACGCTCCATGAAGCGCTCGCCATCTTTATTGAGCAGATAGCCGCCTTCACCGCGGCAACCCTCGGTCACCAGCACCCCTGCCCCGGCGATGCCGGTCGGGTGGAACTGCCACATCTCCATGTCCTGCACGCCGACCCCGGCGCGCAGCGCCATGCCGACACCGTCACCGGTGTTGATGTGGGCGTTGGTGGTGGACTGGTAGATACGACCGGCGCCGCCGGTGGCCAGCACGGTAGCCTTGGCCTTGAAGTAGACGACCTCGCCGCTCTCCATGTCGATGGCGGTACAACCCACCACGTGGCCATCCTGGTTCTTCACCAGATCCAGCGCATACCACTCGGAGAAGACGGTAGTCTTGTTCTTGACGTTCTGCTGATAGAGGGTGTGCAGCAGGGCGTGGCCGGTACGGTCGGCCGCAGCCGCAGTACGGGCAGCCTGCTCGCCACCGAAATTCTTGGACTGACCGCCAAACGGACGCTGGTAGACAGTGCCGTTGTCGAAACGGGAGAAGGGCAAGCCCATGTTCTCCAGCTCATAGATGGCTTCGGGGCCGGTCTTGCACATGTACTCGATAGCTTCCTGATCACCGATGTAATCGGAGCCTTTTACCGTGTCATACATGTGCCACTGCCAGTTGTCGTCGTGGGCATTGCCCAGCGCAACCGTGATACCGCCCTGGGCGGAGACAGTGTGAGAACGGGTCGGGAAGACCTTGGACAACAGAGCGCAGCTCTTGCCGGACTGGGCAATCTGCAGCGCGGCGCGCATGCCGGCACCACCGGCACCAATCACGACCGCATCAAATTCACGAGTTGGAATAGTCACCTTACACACCCCACAGCACGACGAAACCCGTCATCAGATAGACAAACAGCACCACGACCAGCGCGAACTGCAGCGCACCGCGCAATCCCACTGGCTTGATATAGTCGGTCAGCACCTGCCACAGACCGATCCAGGCATGGATCAGTACGCACAGCAGAGCCAACAGGGTGAAGACCTTGGTGAAGGTGTTGGCGAAAAAGCCGGTCCACACCTCGTAGGTGATGTCGTTGAACGCGACAAAACCGACCAGATAGAGGACATAACAGCTCATGATGAGGGCGGTGGCGCGGATCAGGATGTAATCGTGTACGCCGCTGCGCCCGAAGGTTGCAGAATTGGTTACCATACAAGCACTCCCGCCAATACTGCCAGAACCGCGGTGATCACGAAGGCCACACGGGCGCTCTGATTGCCGGATTCCAGCTCTTCCCAATAGCCCATATCCATGACCAGATGACGCAAGCCGCCCACAATGTGGTATGCCAGCGCAGTCAGGATCCCCCACAGCACGAGTTTGACCAGGAAGTTGTCCATGATGGCAACCACGGTTTCAAACCCTTCGGGAGAGGCGAGTGAAGTACCAAGCATCCACAGCAAGATGCCCAGTGCAACAAAGGTGATTACCCCTGATACACGGTGCAGGATGGATGCAATGGCAGTGACAGGAAAGCTGATCGTTTGTAGGTCGAGGTTGACCGGTCTCTGTTTGTTTTTCACGCTTGCCCACTCAGCTCCATTGAGCACGTTAGTTATTGTTTTAACTCGTTTCTGAGGGCACGGGATGGTGATTGTTGGTTATTTGTTACCAAAACACTCTGAAAAAGCCAAAAATCCGGTTTTCGGTTTCACATCAGGCTTTGCCAAAGCGTTTCAAACACCCGCAGCCATGACCCACATGGCGCAGTATATCGGCGGGCTTAACCGAAGACAATCAAATAGCTACAAAGAAAACACAAAACCGCAAACCTGATCGCATATTTTATTTAACATTTAATTAATGGCCATCCAGCAAAATTGACATTGATAGGGAACTCTGTTTCAAATAAGGCGCTCCAGCCACCTCGGTATGGGTAACAACCTTTGCCAGCGTCATAAAAGTCGTAATAGAGTAGGACTGGAACCAAATTATAAAGAGCAAAGGAGACGTGCTATGGCTGATAAGATAGCCACCCTACACCTGCCCGGGAAAGATCCGGTTGAATTGCCGATCCTCTCCGGAACAGTCGGACCGGATGTCATTGATGTCAGAAAACTGGGTGCACAAGGGTATTTCACCTTTGACCCGGGCTTCATGGCGACCGGTTCTTGCAAGTCCGCCATTACCTATATCGACGGGGATCAGGGTGTCTTGCTGCACCGTGGCTACCCCATCGCCCAGTTGGCCAAAGAGTCCAACTACCTCGAAGTCTGCTATATCCTGCTGTACGGCGAGGCGCCCACCAAGGCACAGTTTGCCGATTTCCAGCGTACCGTGACCCGCCATACCATGGTGCACGAGCAGATTGCCTTCTTCTTCCGCGGCTTCCGTCGTGACTCCCACCCCATGGCCATCATGTGTGGTGTGGTGGGCGCACTCTCTGCCTTCTATCACGACGCCCTGGACATCAACAACGAACAGCACCGCGAGATCTGCGCCTTCCGCCTCATCTCCAAGATGCCGACCCTGGCGGCCATGTGTTACAAGTACTCCATCGGCCAGCCGTTCATGCATCCGCGCAACGCCCTCTCCTATGCAGGCAACTTCCTGCATATGATGTTTGCGGTACCGACCGAGGAGTACAAGGTCAATCCGGTGGTCGAACGCGCCATGGACCGCATCTTCACCCTCCATGCGGATCACGAGCAGAATGCCTCTACCTCAACCGTCCGTCTGGCTGGCTCCTCCGGTGCCAACCCGTTTGCCTGTATCGCCGCAGGTATCGCCTCCCTGTGGGGTCCGGCCCATGGTGGTGCCAACGAAGCCTGCCTGCGCATGCTGGAGGAAGTAGGCTCGGTGGATCGCATCCCCGAGTACATCGCCAAGGCCAAGGACAAGAACGATCCGTTCCGTCTGATGGGCTTCGGTCACCGTGTCTACAAGAACCATGACCCTCGTGCCACCGTGATGCGCGAAACCTGCCACGAAGTACTGACCGAGCTGCAGATCAAGGATCCGCTGCTGGACGTGGCCATGGAGCTGGAGCGCATCGCGCTCTCCGACCCCTACTTCATCGAGAAGAAACTCTACCCGAACGTGGACTTCTACTCCGGTATCATCATGAAGGCGATCGGTATCCCGATGAACATGTTCACCGTGATCTTCGCCATCTCCCGTACCATCGGCTGGATTGCCCACTGGAACGAGTTCCACTCCGATCCGGATAGCAAGATCGGCCGCCCGCGCCAGCTCTACGTGGGCCACCCACTGCGCGAGTTCACTCCACTCGAGCAGCGCTAACCACTGCGCTGATATGGTTTGTTACAAAGGCGGTCATTGACCGCCTTTTTGTTTGCCGCTCTAATGCCCCCTTTCGCGTTAAGGAGTCCATTATGAAACCACTGTTTATCAGCGCAGCCTTGCTGCTGACCGCCTGCCAGAGCGCCCCCGCCCCGTCACAGGAAGAGACCCTCTATATCAACAGCCAGCTGGTCGATTGCGTCGGAGTTGGCCCAATGCAGTGCATGCAGGTTCGCAGTGATGAGCAGCAGCCCTGGACGCTGTTCTACCAGAATATTGAAGGCTTCCAGTTCGAGCCGGGCTACCGGTATCAGCTCACAGTCAGCAAAGAGCAGCTCACCGATGTGCCGGCCGATGCCCCCTCCCTGCGCTATCAGCTGATCAAGGTAGTGAACAAGGTCGCCAGCAAGTAACAAACACGATCAAAAAAACGGGGGGATGGCTGATGCCATCCCCCGTTGGTTTATGGGTACTGCGCCTCATCAGGCACGATCAGGTCGGCGCCAGCGCCATATGCAGCAGCGGATAGGGCTTGCCCTGACCATCCAGCGGCGAACGACCCGTCACGGTGAATCCCATCTTCAGATAGAAGCCCACCGCCTGTTCGTTCTGCTCGTTGACGTCAACCTGCGTCGCGCCGCCCTGTTCGATGGCATGCGCCACCAGCAAACGCCCCACGCCACTACCGCGCGCCTCGGGAGCCACAAACAGCATCTCCAGCTTGCCCTCGTGCACTCCGCTAAAACCCGTAATGTACCCCTCTTCTGTGCGGGCACTGCGCAGTGTCACCGCATCGAAGTAGTGCTCCAGAATAAGCGGTTTAAGCGCGAGGATCTCGGCCTCGGGCAGGAAGTGGTGGGTCGCCCGAACAGAGGCCTCCCACAGGTCGATCAGGGCCGGATAATCGGCCCGGGATACCGGAACAATCGTCATGAAATAACTCGATATGATAACCAGCGGGAAGAGACATCTTCCCACTGGCAACGGTGATTAGCGCGCCTGCACCGCCTGCAGCAGCACGGACATATCAGCGCCAACGTTGCGGCTGCGGATCGCCTCGCGGATATCCGCTTCGCTATAACGGCTGCCCGGGTAAACCACCACGCAGGAAGTGTCGCCCGGTTTGAGGAAGTGGGTCTCGCCAAACGGGGTATAGCGGGTGGCGCCGATACTGATGAGCGCATGGGGAGGATGTCCCGCCTGCGCCAGCAGCCCCTGAATGTGCTCCGCCGGCCCCTCATCCTGCTGATGGTTGAACTTGTCGATGGCCCAGTCGAGCAGCTTGCCGTGGAAGTAGCTGTAGTCGATGGCGGCGCTGTCTACCCCGTAGGCGTGCAGCTCGCCATCGCGCTCCAGATAGCAGGCGATACGATAGTCATCGAGCTCGCAACCGGCGGCAAAACCGGAAAGCGGCAGCAGCTTGTCCGCCAGCCCCTTGCTCTCTTCGCCCCAGTTCTTCTTCTCGCTGATCTTCTTGGCGTTGGGACGACGGATGGAGCAGTCGTTATAGGCGCCAAAGGCGCGGGGATGGATCGCCACCACCTGCTTGTCGGCATACTCCAGCTCGCACCAGAGGGCTACTTCCGGCTCGATCTGCACCTTCTCGTCACCACTGACCGCCGCTTCCGGCAGGAAGATCGCCTTGTCGCTCAACGGGAATACCCCGAGCTGACCCGGATGGCCCGGCACGAAGAAGGGGAACAGCGCCTTGGGCGCCGTGGTATCGCGCACCACGACCGCTACGAAGTCGGACGCTTCACCCGCCTGCTCCAGATGACCGGCGAAATTGCCCGCGACCCCGAGTCCGATAAACTTGCTCTCTGCTGCTATTTGCATCTTGCTCACCTGCATCTTGCCAACGCAAGGTAGCAGGCTCGTCGCCTACTACCGCTAAAGTGGCAAGATTAAACCACAAGGACCCCGCCTTCGCCCAGTCCGGCCCTGTCGTGATGTGCGCCAGTCCGCTTTTTTAGGGACGAGAAGGCTGTGGTGAACCAGCCATTGCGCACTCATTCAGCTACGCGGTGACCGCGCTGGAAACAGTGCGTTTCCGGCATCTCCCCTCTTTCTCCTTGGGACTCAACTTCATCTTTGTTAGGCTGCCGGCATGCAAAACAACTGTGCGCTTGAATGCGCCACTGCTCATCACGGCAACCCCATTGGAGAGAAAACGGATGATCGACAAACTCGCCTGGCTCACCTTTAAAGATCAGCAGCTGCTCTGCGCCCGCTCCCACGGCAAGGACATCTATTACATCCCAGGCGGCAAGCGGGAACCGGGCGAGAGCGACGAGGCGGCGCTGATCCGCGAGATTGAAGAGGAGCTGGCTGTCACCCTGCAGCCCGATACCCTGCGCTTTGCCTGCGAGTTCAGCGCCCAGGCCGATGGCAAACCGGCAGGAGTCGAGGTGCGACTGCGCTGCTACACCGGCGAAACAAGCGGCACCCCGATCGCCTCGGCAGAAATTGCCGAGCTGCGCTGGCTCGACAGCTCTCACCTCGATGAGCTCTCCCCCGTCTCCCGCCTGCTGTTTGTCTGGCTGGTTGAGCAGGGGCTGATCCGCTGACAAGCCGTACTCGCGGCGAGCATAAGTACCTACCTCATATGAACCAACGGTGGCAATCAGCCACATAACAGCGCAATGACAAGGATGTCAGATGAACATTGTGGAAGTTAAGAGCGCAGCAACCTATCAAAGTGCGCTCATCACCCTGCTGCAAGATTGTGTCGATAGCGGCGCCTCGGTCGGTTTTTTACCGCCGCTGACCACGGAGGAATCTACCCGCTACTGGCAAGGAGTTGAAGCGGATCTGGCGGCAGGTCACCGAAAGCTGTGGCTTGCGCTTGAGCAACAACAGCTCGTGGGAGCGATTCAGCTCGCGCTCTGTGGCAAGGCCAACGGTCGCCACCGGGCCGAGGTGGAAAAACTGATGGTACTGCAAACGGCGAGAGGCAAAGGTGTCGGTCATGCGCTGATGCAGGCAATGGAACAAGGCGCCCATGCCGCGGGCCGTTCGCTGCTGGTGCTCGATACTCGCGCCGGTGATGTGGCCTCCCACCTCTATCGTCAACTCGGCTATCTGGAGGCGGGCCAGATCCCGATCTTTGCGCGCAACGCAGATGGCACTCTTGCTGCGACCGTCATCTTCTACAAACCGCTCTGACCATCCCCTATCTCTTATCCACATACAGCAGGGCCGCACCAAGCGGCCTTGCTTGTTGCCCGCGTGACTGTTTGTTGCAGCAATATGGCTTGCGACGGATTGCCACGATACGGCCAGTGCTCCTGTATGCCTCAACACCGCCAATCGCCGCCCCAAAATACAGCCAAACAAATAGAAAGATTAATTAATGATTAAAACGCCCCCCTTTTCTTCTTCATCTATTGCCTCATCAGGCGTATCGTAAGAGACCCATTTGATAATCAATTTTATGTTATTCACTGCCTTGAGGAATAATGGATGCCCACTTTGCCCCGTACAGTTACCTCCCCCAAAAAGTTCATCATCGGTCAACACCTTCTCCCGCAACTCCATGAGCACGTTAAAGATTTTGGTGACTATGCGTTGCTCATCAGCGATGAGTTCATTCTGGAGCGGGTACGGGAAGAAGCTTTGGCGGGGCTCCTGCAGGCAGGTCTCAGGGGAGTGGTCGACAAGTTTCGCTACGAATGCACCGAACAGGAGATCCACCGCCTGACCCACCTTGCAGAGCAATATGGTGCGAACGTGATTGTCGGGATCGGCGGCGGCAAGACGCTGGATGTCGCCAAGGCCGTGGCCTTCTATCTGCGCCGTCCGGTTGTGCTGTTCCCGACGATTGCCTCCACGGATGCCCCCTGCACGGCACTGGCGGTGATCTACAACCAGGCGGGTGAATTTGAACGCTATCTGTTCCTGCCGCAAAATCCGGACGTGGTGCTGGCTGACACGGCCATCATTGCCGCCGCCCCTCCCCGCTTCTTTTCCGCAGGCGTTGGCGATGCCCTGGCCACCTATTTCGAGGCGCGCGCCTGCTATCGGGCGGACGGGCTCAATCTGGTCGGCAAGCGCCCTTCACGCACAGGCCTTGGTCTGGCAAAGCTCTGTTACGAGCTGCTTGGTGAAAACATCGAGCTGGCCATGGATGCAATACGCCACCATGTCTCGACTCCGGCGCTGGAGCAGGTTATCGAGGCCACCATCTACCTCAGCGGGGTCGGCGCAGAAGCCGGTGGCCTGGCCGCCGCTCATGCCGTCAACAACGGCATGTCACTGATCCCGGAGCTCCATCGCGCCCAACATGGCGAGAAGGTGGTCTTCGGCCTGCTGACCCAACTTGTGCTTGAGCGCGCCCCGCAACATGAACTTGATGAGGTGTTTCGCATCATCGACTGTGCAGGTCTGCCCATGACGCGGCAAGAGTTGGGGCTCACCCACTTTGATGAAAGCGAGTGGCGCAAGGTGGCGCAGCTGGCCTGCGATCCCCTCGATACCATGGGCAACATGCCGATGACCGTGAGTGAACAGGATGTCTACGCCGCCATGGTGGCAGCTAATGCTATGGCTGAGCGTTATCGCCTCCGCCATCCCCGCACCTGATTGCTTACCGCACTAAACAGGCAAACAGTCAAAAGGCTTGCCCATTGGCAAGCCTTTTTTATCTGCAGCCCATCGCTTGTCTAGATAGACGAAAGCCTGCGCAGTATCAGGGCAGTTTCACCGCTCGCACTGCAACCTCTGGCAGGGCGAAGGCATCTTGCGCGGCGATGAGTTGCAGCTCGTAAGCCTGCTGGCGCCAGGTCTCCTGCAGCACCGCATCCACCGAGGCGTTGGTGCGCTCGAACGCGCTGACCGCATCGTGACCGGCCAGCAAATTGGCCAGCATCAGGGCGCTGATAAGATCGCCCACCCCCACCGGCTGGCGGGCAAAGTCATAGAGCGGACGGGCAATCAGATAATCCCCTTGCGGCGTTGCCAGCAGCATCTCGAAGCGGCTGGAGTCCTGCGCCGCACGACCGAGATGCTTGACCAGCACCAGCTTGACGCCGCGGGCCAGCAGCTGATGGGCAGCCGCGCGGGTCTGATCCAGATCAGCCAGATGGGTATCGCAGAGGGTCTCCAGCTCCAGCAGGTTGGGGGCCATCATGTCGGCCACCGGCAGCGCCTGCTCGGTCAGGAAACGGGTGACGCCGGGGGCAACGATGCACCCCTTCTCCGGGTGACCCATCACAGGGTCGCAGAAGTAGATGGCATCGGGGTTGGCCGCCTTGACGGCGTTGACCACGGTCAGGATCTCGTCCCCCTGCTCGGCGGAGCCAAGGTAGCCGCTCAGCACGGCGTCACACTGGCTCAACACCTCGATATTGCCCAATCCTTTCACCAGCGCACTGATATGACCCGCCGGCATCGCCATTCCCTGCCACCCCTGGGCATATTGGGTGTGGTTGGAAAACTGCACCGTGTTGATGGGCCATACATCCATACCGAGGCGGCGCATGGGGAAGACGGCCGCGCTGTTGCCGGCACAACCAAAGACCACGTGGGACTGAATAGAGAGAACGGATTTCATCGGGAATACCACAGCAAAGGATCAGCAAGGTGGGCAATATATCGGATGAAGATAACGATGCGCCACCTTGGCGCGGGATGAACAGGCAATTTCCTGACTAAAGACAGGTTTTTTGCGCCATTTGGCCCGCGTCCACAGGGTGAGCGGCGCCATGATGTGCCGCGTCCCCGTCGTCACATGCCGCTGTGCTCTACAGCATGATGGGCAAAGTGATAGACCCATCCCTCATCACACGGCATGTCACTGGGTGGCGAAATCAGCTCAGGCAATACCGTCACCTTGCCACCAGCGGCATATTGCAGCGCCATCAGGGCGCAGAGCGCCGCATCGTAGCGATCGGTGCCGACCAGCACGTCCGCAGGCAGTAAGGCCGCCAGCTCGGGCCGTGCCGGGGAGGCCTTGCCGCCCACTTTGGCCAATGCCGGATAGACCTCCAGCACGGCACGACTGGCCTTCGGGGCAACGGTCGGCACCAGTTGCAGATCAGAGAGCTGCGGCAGCATAGAGAGCGCCAGAGTGGCGTTGTTGCCGAGCCGGTCGAAGGTGGCCGACAGCGGCTTTTTGCCGTACTGCTGATACAACCAGCGCTCGCAGTCGCGATAGGCGTAGGGGTTGTCTATCTCCCGTTCGGGCACGGCGCAGCTATGTGGCTGGCCGTTGAGCAGATCCCGCAAGGCACGGGGAAAGGCGAGCGGCGCATCGATGCCGAGCGCCAGTTGCGGGAAGGCTTCTACCTGCATCAGGGTCAGCTCGTTTTGCAGGGCCGGACGCAGCAGGGCGGCCAGATCCGGCGCCACCCGCGAGCTCAGGCGAAACAGCGGCGACACCCCGAGCCAGTGCAGGCTGTTGGAGTCGGCCTGCCAGCCCACCACGGCCACCGCCTGGGCACTGCCCTGCCAGCCACGCACATCCCAGCCGATCCCGATTGCACTCATTTGCCCTGCCGTCATCAATTACCTCTGTTCGCCTGTCACAAGTTGCAAGAGACACAGGGTAATCAGCAGAGGCCCTTAACGCAAAGCGAACCGCCCACTCAGAACGATTTCTGGAAGTTCACCAGCGGCAGAATGGGGAACACGCCGTTGGCGGCATAGTTGGCCAGCCCGATCTGCAAGCCGTCGAGGTGCTTGGTCGCATTGATAAAGCCAATCTGGAACGTGGTACGCTCGGCATAGTTGACGAAGCCAACGTTGGCCAGCGCATTGCCCTTGACGATATTGACCGCCCCCCAGTTGAGCCCCTGCACATTGTTGGTCAGATTGACCAGCCCCAGATTGACGCCGGTATCCTGCCCTTCGTGCCAGTTGATGGCGTTGATGGCGACCCCGCCAAACTGGTGGCGCACCCGGCCAGCACCGAGGAAGATCCCGAGCTGCAGGCCGCTGAACTGATCCACATCGGAGAGGGCGAAGATCGGCAGATCAATACCCTTCACCTGACCGGTCCGACCGTAGAGCAGCGAGGCGCGCGCCCCTTCCACCTGATGGGACGCGGGCAAATTGACCCCGGGCAGCGAGACCTGCACCGGAGTACTGGCCTGCGCGACACCGCACAGAGTCAGGGCGCTGCATGCCAGCAGCAGGCGGGAGAGTGTCATGGGAAGTTCCTTGGGCCATTGAGAGTGGCCCGATCCTAACAGTCAGGGGAGAGTGTGGGCACACCAGCAGGGACGAGGTGCGTCACGATACGTCACGGGTGGCCCTCTCACATCTCTATCAGGTCTTGCGAAAGCGCCACCTCAAGGACAATCGGCCACTTTTTCGCAGCGAGTGGCCCCTCTTCCTTTCTTTGCCTGAGCGAACTGCCTAAAATAGTCGCCCTGCTGTATCCGGCATTCATCCATCTAGAGGATTTCCCATGGAGACGTTTCTGCTCGAAGGTCACCCCTTCGTTGCCTTGTGTGACCTTATCAAACATCAGGGGTGGGCCGATTGTGGCGGCGCCGCCAAAGCCCTCATTGCCGAAGGGCTGGTCGAGGTGGACGGTCAGGTGGAGACCCGCAAGCGCTGCAAGATCGTGGCCGAACAGGTGGTCAACTTCAACGGCATGAAGGTCGTGGTGAAAGAGGGCGTCAGCCCGGAGATTGGCTAAACCCGTTTCGGGGAGCCACTCTCCGGCAACCAGCTAGTTGGCCTTGATCGACAGGGTCAGCACAAAACGCGCCATCGCCTCATCCCCGTTCAATGACGGACAGGTGGCCACCACCCGGATGGGGCGATTGATGCGCTGACCGCTTGCCAGCGATTCGTCGATCATGGCGTCAATCTCCTCCCCCGCTGCGCAGTCGAACTGCACATCCCCCTCCGGTCGTTTCAAAAACTCCCCCTGCACATCCTTGAAGGCGAAGTGCACCTTCTTGCGCCGCTGCCGCCCCTTCTCCATCACCAGTAGACCACCTACCAGATCGGCGCCGGTCGCCAGCGCGCCAAAATACATGCTGCCCAGGTGGTTGCGGGTACGCCATCCAAGGGGAATGCGAATGCGCAGCGCCTTGGCGTTCATCTCTTCGATGATCGGGGCACAAAACCCGATGACGGGAATATAGCGCCAGGCAAACAGCCGGAGCGCCAGATTGGCTTTGAAGCGTTGCAAATCCATATGCGAACTGATCCGATGAGTTAATGTAAACAACATGTTGCCTGCATCTGCGCCATTCGACAAGCACAGGGATCACGCTTACGACCTTTTGCCCGGCGCAAAAAAGAGGGAACCACACCGGTTCCCTCTTCTCGTTCATCTCACTGTTAACAGCAAATCTGCCGCTCAGGCGCGCTTCTCTTCGAGCCAAGCCCCCTGACTCTGCATCTCGAACAGCTGGGCATAGTGACCGCCGAGGGCCATCAGCTCGCTGTGGCTACCCCGCTCGCTCACCTGACCGCGGGAGAGCAGCAGGATCTCGTCCGCATCGACGATGGTCGAGAGGCGGTGGGCGATGGCGATGGTGGTGCGGCCACGACGGGCGGCAGAGATCGCCTGCGACAGCGCCAACTCGGTCTGGGAGTCCACGCTGGCCGTCGCTTCATCCAGAATGAGGATACGCGGATCCCCCACCAGCGCACGGGCAAAGGAGAGCAGTTGCCGCTGACCGGCGGAGAGGTTCTTGCCACCCTCCTCCATCAGGGTGTTGATCCCCTGTGGCAAGCTGCGCACAAACTCGGCCAGCTGCACCTCGCTCAGCGCCTGCCAGAGCCGCGCGTCATCTATGCCGGCGCGGCCGAGACGCAGGTTCTCCGCCAGGGTGCCGACAAAGATAAAAGGATCCTGCTGCACTAGCCCGATGCTGCGGCGCACCGCCGCCAGCGACAGGGTATCCAGTGCGTGATCATCGAAGCGGATCTGCCCCTGATCCAGCGGATAGAAGCCCATCAGCAGGCTGATGATGGTGGACTTGCCGCTGCCGGTATGGCCCACCAGCGCCAGCATCTGGCCCGGTTTTGCGGCAAAACTGACCTCCCGCAGCACCTGTTGCTCACCATCGTAGGAAAAACTCACCCGCTCGAAACTGACCCGTCCTTCCAGCGGGCGCAGCTCGCCCTCGGTGCTCTCGCGGGTTTCATCGAGCAGGGCAAAGACCCGCTCCCCCGCCACCATCGCCTGCTGCAACTGGTTAAGCTGGTTGGTCATCTCGATGAGCGGCTCGATCATCCGGCCCAGATAGCTGATAAAGGCATAGAGCACCCCCACCTGAATAGCATCCGCGTGGCTCCCCCCCTCATGGGCAAAAAGCGCCAACAGGCCGATCAGCACCATCATGTAGAAGAGATCGATGAGCGGACGCAGCAAAATGCCGTTGATCTTGAGGCTCTTGATCCGTGCCGACCAGTGCTGCTGGTTCACCTCGGCAAAGGCGTTGGCAAAGTGGCGCTCCTGCACCATCGCCTGAATGACCGGCATCCCCTGCAGCGACTCGTTGAGGCGGCTGTTGATGTCGGAGAGCAGACTGCGGGTCGCTCGCACCACCGGCACGCTCAGTTTCTGGTAGAGCCACATCACCCCGCCCACTGCGGGCAGCAACAGGGAGCAGACCAGCATCAGCCGCAGATCCAGCAGCGCCATGGAGATGAGGATGCCGCACAAGAGCACCACCTTTTGCACCAGCAAGCCGATCACCTGCACATAGAGGTTCATGATCGCCTCGGTGTCGTTGGTGATGCGGGAAATCAGCGAGCCGGAGCGATGCTTGTCAAAGTAGCGGGCCGGCAAGCGGATGGCGGTGGCAAACACCTGCTCGCGCAAGGTTTGCACCACCGCCTGAGCGATGCGATTGAAGCGCAAGGATTGCAAATAGAAACCCGCCGCCGACAGCACCTGCACACCCAGATAGCCCGCTGCAATCAGGGCTATGGTGGGCAGCACGATATTGCGAGGCGCCAGATAGTCATCGATAAAGAGCTTGATCAGCAGCGGCCCGGCCACTTCGGCGCCGGTCGCAAGCAGCAGGCAAATCCCCGCCTGGATCAGCCAGCGAGGATACTGGGCGCAGTAGGCGAGCAGTCGTTTAATGGTCGGATTCACAGGCTCTCCTCCACCGCTTCTTCGAGTCGCTGATAACGCACCATATCTGCATACCAACCATTGTGCGCCATCAGGGCACCGTGATGACCCCGCTCGCTGACGGCCCCCTGCTCCAGCACCAGGATCTCGTCGGCCTGCTCCACCGCCGTCATGCGATGGCTGACCAGGATCAGGGTGCGACGATGGGCCTTGAGGGAATGCAGAATTTGCTGCTCGGTGTGGGCATCCACCGCCGAGAGCGCATCATCGAGCACCAGAATGGGTGCATCCAGCAGCAGGGCGCGGGCAATGGCCAGCCGCTGTTTCTGGCCGCCGGAGAGGGTCACCCCTTTCTCCCCGACCTCGGTTTCATAACCCTTGGGGAAACGCACGATATCATCGTGGACACAGGCAATGCGTGCCACCCGTTCGACCTCCTCGCGGCTCGCATCGGGTTTGCCGAGGGCAATATTGGCAGCGATGGTGGTGGAAAACAGGAATGGCTCCTGCGGTACATAGGCAAACTGGCTGCGCAGTGTGGCGAGCGACAACTGGTCAATCGGTACGCCCCCCATGGCTATCGAACCGTGAGTCGGATTGGCAAGGCGCATCAACAGCTTGAGCAGGGAGCTCTTGCCTGCCCCTGTGCGCCCCACCACCCCGAGCATCTCCCCTTGCTTGAGGGTAACGTCGATATCCGCAAGCAGGGTGCGCTGCTCAAGTTGATAGCTCACCCCTTTGATCTGTAAAGGAAACGCAGAGGTAAACGCGGCCGGCCGGGCGGGCTCTTCGATATCGCTGCGCTCCCCCAGCAGGCTCTCGATGCGGGAGTAGGCGGCGCTGCCCCGCTCGATGATGTTGAACAGCCAGGCGATGGCAAACATCGGCCAGATCAGCTGGCCGAGGTACATGGTGAAGCTGGTGAGCTCACCCAGAGTCAGCTCATCGCGCAGCACCAGCACACTGCCCCCCGCCACCGCGAGGAAGTAGGAGCAACCGATACAAAGGTAGATGACCGGATCGAACTTGGCATCGATGCGGGCCACCGCCATATTGCGCTCCCCCGCCTGTTTGGTCAGCTCGGCAAAGCCTTCATCTTCCAGCGATTCAACCGCATAGGATTTCAACACCCGCACGCCGGAAAGGGCCTCCTGGGTCTTGTTGTTGAGCCTGGAGAAGGCCCCTTGCGCCGCCTTGAACTGGGTGTAGATCTGGGTGCCGAAGCGGTTCATGAAATAGGCCATCACCGGCAGCGGCAGCAAGGAGACCAGCGTCAACTGCCAAGAGTACTGGCTGCACATGATGGAGAGCACCAATACCCCGACCATGATGGAGTCCACCAGAGTCAGTACCCCTTCGCCAGCGGTCATCTCCACAGCCTGAATGTCATTGGTGGCATGGGCCATCAAATCGCCGGTACGGTGGCGCTGATAAAAATCGGGGCTCATCCGGGTGAAATGGCTGAAAAGGCGATTGCGCAACACATAGGCCAGACGGTAAGAGGCACCGAACAGCATCACCCGCCAGACGTAGCGCAGCAGATAAATCAGCACACCCAGACCAAACAGCCCCGCCAGATAGCGCATCAGGGTACCATTGTCGAGACCGCCCTTGGTGATGCCATCAACCACCCAGCCCACCACTTTGGGCGGAATAACGGTCAACAGGGCCACCATCAGCAGCAGGGAGATGGCAGCCAGATAACGGGGCCACTGCTCCTTGAAAAACCAGCTCAATCGTAGAAATACGCTCACACCACCAACCTTTAGCGCTCTCTGCCCGTGACCGCTCCAAGGAGCGGCCATCAGAGAAGCCACGCAGAAATAGAACAATGAAAACAATCGCCTCCGGCTGGAGGCGATTTGAACGAAAGCTCATCATATCCCGAACCGGTATGGTTGAGAATAATTACTATTTAATTCACTGTGACATGCGATCATCCCCTGATGAATAGGGATTATACGAATTTTCATGCTGCTCACCGGTCAACAGGAAGTGTGACACCTCTTCCCGGGTCTGGCTGAAGACCTGTTGCAACTGCTCCAGATCCGCCTCGCTCAGCACCTCGTTTTGCCGCAGGCGCCACTCCAGCTCGCCAGCCACCAATTGCAGACGGGCCGCCGAGATATTGGCAGACACCCCCTTGAGGGTGTGCAGCAGCTTGCTGGCCACCTCGGGCTGCTGACGGCGCAAGGCGGAACGGATCTCCCACAGATCGTCCTTGTGCTCCGACATAAACAGCTTGAACAGGATCTGCAATGCCTCCTTGTCCTGCTCCAGCCGCTTGAGGGCATCCTGCAGATCGAGGATCCCCATCATATCCGGCGGTTTCACCTCCATGATCCCCGCCTGCTCCACCCCTTGCGGCTTCACCCACTGCAGCAGGTTGTTGTAAAGATCCAGCTTGCTCACCGGCTTGGTGACGTAACCATTCATCCCCACCCCCAGGCAGCGCTCCTTGTCTCCATGCATGGCGCTGGCAGTGAGGGCTATGATGGGCACATCGTGCTTGTCGACCATTTTGCGGATCTGGCGGGTGGCATCGAGTCCGTCCAGCACCGGCATCTGCAGGTCCATCAGGATCACGTCAAAAGGCTGCTCGGCAACCCGCTCCACCGCCTCGCGACCATTGTTAACCACGCACACTACCGCATCGACCCGACGTAGATATTCGATGATGAGCTGCTGATTGACCCGGTTGTCTTCGGCCAACAGCACTCGGGTACCCTGCAACAGGGATTTGAAGTGCTGCTGATCCCCCTGAGCCTCTGCCTTGCGCAGATTGAGTTCATAAGAGCTGCCGTTGAGCAACTCGTCCACCTTGGCCAGCAGGGCATTCTCGGTCATCGGCTTGGGCAGAAAATGGGTCAGCCCCATGCTGTCCATCCGGGCGTGCAGCCCCTCTCTGGCCCAGGCGCTGATCATCAGGATGGGTATCCGCCGCCACTGGCTGTGCTGATACATCTCCAGCGCCAGATCGAGTCCATCCTCCTGCCCCATGCGCCAGTCGAGGATTGCCAACCGCAGATTGGGCCCCTCTTCACGCAATAATTGACGGGCACGGGAAAGGGAGTTGACCGGCAGCACTCGCACACCCGCCCGAGTCAGGATGTCCCGAGCCAGATCCAGCACCAGTTCGTTGTCATCCATCACCATCACCAGCGGCTGGTTTTCGAAGAAAACTTTCCGTCCAGCCACACCGTAGACCGCCTGCGCCATCGGGATATCGAACTTGAACAGAGAGCCGACGCCAGGCTTGCTCTCTACGGTGATCCGCCCCCCCATCAGCTCCACCAGCCGCTGGGAAATATTGAGCCCAAGACCCGAGCCGCCATATTTGCGGGTATTGCCCGCCTCCAGCTGGGTAAACGCCTGAAACAGTTGGGTCTGCTTCTCTTCGGCAATGCCGATGCCGGTATCGCGCACACTGAAGCGGATCCGCATTGGATGGGAGTTGGCCAGATCGATGGAGACTTCGACCTCACCACGTTCGGTGAATTTGATGGCATTGTTCACCAGATTGACCAGAACCTGCCCCAGCCGCAGAGGATCCCCACGCAAGAAGACAGGCACCTCCGGCGATTTGCGAATGATCACCTCCACATGTTTGCGCTCCGCCAGATCGGCAAACATGCCCGCCAGCGAGTCGAGCTGCTCGCTGAGATCGAAGTCGATCTCCTCTAACGTCAGCTTGCCGGACTCCACCTTGGTCAGATCGAGAATGTCGTTGATAAGCAGCAGCAAGGTATCTGATGAAGACTTTATCTTGCCCAGATAGTCCCGTTGTTGCTGATCCAGCTCTGTCTGCAGTGCCAGTGAGCTGAAACCGATGATGGCATTCATGGGGGTGCGGATCTCGTGGCTCATATTGGCCAGAAAATCGCTTTTGGCCTGTGCCAGCAAGGCCGTCTGACGGGACAACTCGCTCAACTTCTGATTACGACGCCATAGGGTATAGGCCACCAGCACAAAACTGATCAAGGCACCGCCAAGCACCATTAAATAGAAGCGGTTCAGCAATGATGAAGCCCGCTCCAGCTTATCCATCTTCCAGCGCACCAGGTTATCGCTCACCTGCATATCGATGAGACGATGGCGCAGGGTATGATAAGCCATCACCTGACGACTCAAATCCTTGCTCAGGTTAACCAAGGTGATCACCTCGGGTTGCGAGCCGTAATGGGAAGCAAGAGCACGCTGCAACAAGCTCAGCTGTTGCTGATACTGGTTATCGGCGCTGTGTTGCAAAAAATGGCTGAGTTGGGCCAACTCATTGAGATCACGATGCAAGAGGCTCTCTGCCGGCGTGATAGCGCGTACCTTCTCAAGCTGATGCTGAAAGGGTTGCACGATATATTCCACCGCCTTTTCCATGCTGTACAGTCTGGCCAGCTCCATCTGGTAGAGATCCAAATCCTGCAGCAACCTCTGTGAAAGAGGCGTTTGCTCAACCTCAGCATCACTACGAACCCTGTGAACAAAGCTATCGAGGATACCGGATAACTGGACGAGCCGTTGCTGAACATTGCTATCATTGGCACTCTCACGACCAAGCAGGTAAACACTGTCGGTGTTGATCCGGTTCAGCACTGCCTCCGCTGCCTGATTCAGGCTGTATGCACGCTGCTGTTGACTAAGCAGTTGCCAGCAAAGAACCAAGAAGCCGAGCAACAAGGCAGCAACAAGCAGCAGTACCACAGGGCTCTTCCGTGATCCTTTATTCATCCCGTTTTGACTCTCTACTTATAATGGCCGCTGAATTGTCCGGCTTGAGCAGAGCTCGGAGTGGAAGTGTCCACCCCAGCCGAGCGCTGTGTTAACGTTATTTCACTATTTTAACTCTGGCACTATTTTCATCACAGCCACCAGAACCGATCTTCAAGGAGACTATTATGTCATTTATCACTACTTATTGTAGCCACTGCTTTACAAGAAACCGCCTGCCCTCCACCCATGTAACCCACTCCGCCAAATGTGGGCACTGCAAGGCGTCCCTGTTCAGCCAAACCCCTTGCCTCGGGAAGGCGGATAACTTCGATACCCTGATCAACTCCGATATTCCGGTCGTTGTCGATTTTTGGGCCAGCTGGTGCGGCCCTTGCCAGCAGTTTGCTCCAGTATTTCATGATGTTGCCCATGAACTCGAACCACGGATGCGCTTTGTCAAAGTCGATACCGAGCAGCAGAGCACCATTGCCGCCCGTTACGCCATTCGCAGCATCCCCACCCTAATGGTCTTCAAACAGGGTAAAGTGGTGAACCAGATAAATGGATCCCTGCCCAAGAACATGTTCAAGCAGTGGCTGGAACAGTTCATGGATGTTTAATTTATGTTTCATAGATGTTTGATTTATGTATTTATTTCCTCATTTTTATCAATGAGTGTGTGAGTAGAGACTGATTTTCAATATGTGAGCCTGTTTCAAACAAGTGAATGGATGTAATCTCGGCAACACAAAAACAACCATAAATTAACCGAGAGAACGATATGCACACATCGGCTGTACCCGCTACTCCATCTCGTTGGCTGGATATCAAGACCGGGATCGTGATCCTGGATCTGCTCCTGCTATGCATCATGCTCGCTTGGCTCCCTTTTGATCCTATGGTCAACAAGGGGCTGGGCATTCTGGTCTTTATAGCTATTCTCTGGCTGACCGAAGCGGTCAACATCACTATCACCGCGATCTCCATCCCGGTACTTGCCACCCTGCTCGGGGTGTTTGATATGAGCAAGTCGTTGACCGACTTCGCAAACCCGGTGTTGTTCCTCTTCTTTGGCGGTTTTGCCCTGGCGGCAGCGCTATCCAAACAGGGGCTAGACACCCAGATTGCCGGTAAGGTGATGCAGCTCGCCAAGGGACACCTCGGCTGGGCTGCCATCGTACTCTTCAGTATTACTGCGGCACTCTCCATGTGGATCAGCAATACCGCTACCGCCGCCATGATGATGCCGCTGGCCCTTGGCATGCTCAAAGGTCTCGACATTCACAAGGAGCGCCGCACACTGGTCTTCGTATTGCTTGGTGTTGCCTACAGCGCCAGTATTGGCGGCATCGGCACCCTGGTAGGCAGCCCGCCCAATGCCATTGCGGCCGCCCAGATGGGGCTGGGCTTCACTGACTGGCTGAAATTTGGCATTCCTGTTGTCCTCATCTTCATGCCAGTAGGCATCGGGCTGCTCTATCTGGTAACCCGCCCCAACCTCTCACATCAGGTCAGCACCGAGCGAGTGACCATAGAGTGGACCGGCCAACGCAAGGTGACCATGCTGATATTTCTGACCACAGTGCTGTTGTGGATTGGCTCCCAGCCTATTGCCCAGGCGCTGGGAGGAATACCTCAATTTGATACACTGATCGCCATGGGAGCCATCATCGCCATCGCCGTCAGCCGGGTGGCCAGCTGGGATGACATCAACCAGAACACCGACTGGGGAGTACTGATGCTGTTTGGTGGCGGCTTGACCCTGAGCGCCATCCTTAAGCAGACCGGGGCCAACGCCTTCCTGGCGGAGCACCTATCCAACGGTCTGGCCACCATGCCGATCTTCGTCATCCTGCTCTGTCTTGCCACCTTCGTGGTGTTCCTGACCGAGCTGGTATCCAACACCGCTACCGCCGCTCTGCTGGTTCCACTGTTTGCCGGAGTCGCAGAGGCACTGGGAGTCTCTCCCATTGTCGTATCCGTGCTGATCGCTGTCGGTGCCTCCTGCGCTTTCATGCTGCCAGTGGCTACCCCGCCCAACGCCATTGTCTTCGCCAGCGGCCATATCCAGCAGCGTGAAATGATGCGGGCCGGCCTGGTGCTGAACCTGGTCTTCACCGTCATTTTGACCCTGCTTGCCTATTTTATGGGCGACATACTGCATTGATGGCTGGTGGCTCGCTCGCCGGGCTCCTCAATCAACACCAGGTTCCAACAAAGCCCCGTATCATCGGGGCTTTCTCTTTTCCTGCACCCCAACGGCCATCTGTCACATCCCTGACCATCGTCAGCTTGTGCCATGCGACAGCAGCGAGAGTACACATGATGATGACTTCAGACTTATGAGCGATACGGGTGCCATGAGATGAGGTGTTCCCGGGAAAGGCTGGTAATAACGACATTAAAATAATATGTGATGCCCTGTACATCTATCACAGATGATCAAGCTTTTTGCAAATGGTGTACAAATATTTACGAATCCAAGCAGCTATAAAAAAACCCCGCATAGCGGGGTTCTCATATTAAGAGGTGATCAACCGATGTTGCAGGGTTTCAGCTTCCAGATACGATCCACATAGTCCTGGATGGAACGGTCTGAGTTGAACTTACCCATGGTGGCCGAGTTGATGATAGCCTTCTTCGCCCACAGTGCCGGATCCCGATACCAGGTATCGATCAGCTTGTGTGCATCCGAGTAGGACTGGAAGTCCGCCAAGGTCAGGTAAGGGTCTCCCCCTTCCAGCAAAGAGCGCTTGATGGAGGCCAGCTCACCCGGACGACCCGGCGTGAAGTAGTCGGTATCAAACCAGTCCAGCACGGCCTTGAGCTCGGAGTTGGCATAGTAGAAGTCGTACGGATTATAACCGCGCGCCTTCAGCGACTTCACTTCGTCCACGTTCAGACCGAAGATGGCACAGTTTTCGGCCCCCGCCTCTTCGGCGATCTCGATGTTGGCTCCATCCAGCGTCCCGATGGTGATTGCACCGTTGAGTGCCATCTTCATGTTGCCGGTACCGGATGCTTCGTAACCAGCAGTAGAGATCTGCTCGGAGACATCTGCCGCCGGGATCAACTTCTCGGCCAGACTCACGCGGTAGTTCGGCATGAACACCACTTTCAGCTTGCCCTGGATACGAGCATCGTTGTTGACCCGATCCGCCAGCTTGTTGATGGCATAGATGATGTCTTTGGCCAGCTTGTAACCGGGCGCCGCTTTGGAGCCGAAGATAAACACACGCGGATGCATGTCATAGTCCGGGTTGGCCAGCAGACGACGATAGAGTGCCATGATGTGAATAAGGTTCAGTTGCTGGCGCTTGTACTCGTGCAGACGCTTGATCTGAACGTCAAAGATCGCCTCGGCACTGACATCGATACCGGTTTCGTCTTTGATGACCTTGACCAGCTTCTCTTTGTTATGACGTTTGATGGTCATGAACTGCTGCTGGAACGCCTTGTCGTCGGCAAATTTCACCACGCCACGCAGTTTGTCCAGTTGCAGCGGCCACTCCTTGCCCACCACTTCGTTGTAGAGACCCGCCAGCTCCGGGTTGCAGGCCAGCAGCCAGCGACGCGGGGTTACCCCGTTGGTCACGTTGCACATTTTTTCCGGCCACAGCTCGGCATACTCGGGGAAGAGATCTTCCTTCACCAGCTTGGAGTGGATCTCGGCCACACCGTTCACCTTGGACGAACCGATCACGCACAGGTTGCCCATGCGAACCTTGCGCACGGCCCCCTCTTCGATGATGGAGAGCTTGGCCTTGATGGCGTCGTTGCCCGGCCACTTGGGCTCCACCAACTCGTTCAGGAAGCGGGCGTTGATCTCGTAAATCACCTCCAGATGGCGAGGCAGTACTTTCTCGAACAGGCTGACCGACCACTTCTCCAGCGCTTCCGGCAGCAGAGTGTGGTTGGTATAAGAGAAGACCTGATAGCAGATGGCCCAAGCGGCATCCCAGTTCAGATCTTCCTCGTCAACCAGTACCCGCATCAGTTCCGGGATGGCGACAGTCGGGTGAGTATCGTTGAGCTGAATGGCAATTTGCGCGGCAAAGTTGCTGAAGTCGGCGCCATGCACCCGCTTGTAGCGGCGCATGATGTCCTTGATGGAGCAAGCACAGAAGAAGTACTGCTGGATCAGACGCAGCTCTTTACCGGCATCGGTCTCATCGTTCGGATAGAGTACCTTGGAGATGGTCTCGGCCTGGGCTTTCTCAGCCTGAGAGTCGATGTAACCACCGGCGTTGAACACGTCCCAGTCAAAAAACTCGGAGGCTCGGGACTCCCACAGACGCAGGATGTTGACGGTGCTGCCGCCAAAACCGACGACCGGGATATCCCAAGGCACCCCTTTGATCTTGCGACCCGCGTGCCAAACCTTCTTCAGGCCGCCATTGTCACCAAACACGGTCTCGACATAGCCATAGAGGGGGACTTCCTGTACCGACTCCGGACGGCAGATCTCCCAAGGGTTGCCATATTCACGCCAGGAGTCCGGACGCTCAATCTGGCGGCCATCCTGGATCTCCTGACGGAACAGACCGTGTTCGTAGTGGATACCGTAGCCCACAGCCGGGTAGTTCAGGGTTGCCAGCGAGTCGATGAAGCAGGCAGCCAGACGACCCAGGCCACCATTGCCGAGCGCCATATCAGGCTCTTGTTCACACAGGTCGGTCAGATCCAGACCGAGTTCGCTCAGCGCCTCTTCACAAATCTTGTAAAGAGAGAGGTTATGCAGGTTGTTGGAGGTCAGACGCCCCATCAGGAATTCAGCAGAGAGATAGTGAATAGCACGAGTATCTTTCTTGAAGTGAGTCTGCTGAGTGCGGGTCAGGCGCTCGTAAACCTGTTCGTTGACCGCCGCTGCGGTGGCTTTCCACCATGCATCGTGAGAGGCTTTCTGTTCGCTTGTTCCCAAGGTAGAACGCAGGTGACGCACGATACTCGCCTTGAGCTGATCTTTATCCAGTTGGAGATCCTGGTCTGTCTTCTTCTTGGTAGCCATAAACCATATTCCTTCGTTACAAATAAAATTGTTATCCCGAGGATCGGGACCGGCGCTGTTGTTATCTCAAAATATGTACCGGCGTGAGAATACTAACGAAAGCCGCACAATTAAAAGTTAACACAAGTCACACTTTAACCGATGAAAACAGCCCAAAAAGCGTGAAAACCCTTTCCTTAAATTGATCGCACAAAAACAAACATTCCCTTTATTATCATAAGCTTAATGAAAAAATAAAAATATTCTGGCATGAATAGGTTTTCAGAGATTGCCAAGCCTTGAAAATCCCTGAAAATAGGCAGCAAGACGGCACATTGAAACCGGTTTCAATGTGCCTGAAAAATTACCGTATAAATATGAAGCAATCATTGCATCCTTAAAGATGTGCTTTGAACTGATTGCTCAATGGATCGTAATGGTACCCAATCTGATCCAGACGCCCTGCCAACTGCTCTTCACTCATATCGTAATAGGCCAGCAACTCCTCCAACCCGTCACACTCAAGCCTTAGCTTCTCATTGATGATGCCCAGCAAGATGTTGGCATCAAGACGTTGCAAGGTACTGATATCCATGGCGGCACCTCCTGTAAATGACCTGTATAACCATGGGCGGTTACGCAAGGTTTGTCCATAGTACGAAAAAAACCCAGCCAGTTTTATATTAAATAACTTTTAAAAACATAGTCTTACTAACGTCACATGCTAACACCATCACATTTTTCAGCAAAAACACCTTGTCACTGCCACAGGATATAACTACTGTATACGCATACAGCTTGGATATTCATACAGGAATCCCATATATGAACCAGCCCCTGCACTCACTGCCCTTTGCGATGAATCGTGTCATGAGCAAGCCCTGGCCAACCAGAACCGCCTGCAAAGCGGAGTTGGCTCATGATGGTGTGACTATCCAGTCTGATGATCAGTTTCTGAGCGAACTGAGCAAGTTAGGTGACTCTCATACCGGCTGGATCTTGTTGATCGCCCCGCCGGGACGCCCCACAGTCAGCTGTCTGGAAGAGCGAGGTATCGATCCCAAGAGAGTGCTGGTGGTACATAGCCCCAAAATCAAGAACTGGCAGCAAACCCTGGAGCGCAGTCTGGGCAATGGTCACTGCGCCGCCGTATTTACCTGGCTACCCGAGCAGATCGAGCTGGATCACGTCAAGCTGCAGCGACTGGGACAGCAATCTGGCGTACTCACCCGCTTCTTTGGCGCGAAACGGACTAACCTCGGCACACCTCTGCTGGCTTATTCAGAGCAAGATATCTATCTCAATCATTAAGACAAAAAACGAACGCCTACGCAGGCTCTCCCGCGGGTCGCAGTGACAGAAGGGCGCAAACAATATGTGACCAGCGGCTTTATTTGAAAGACAAGCTTGCAACAGCCTGACGGTAGGCATCGGAGATCATTTGACCCTGCTTGCTGCAAGCAGACAAACATCAAAAGATGTAACGGATAAAGAAGCAGAAAATAAAACCTGAACTGGACAATCATGCAGCCCAAGTATTCAAACCTGCGGGACTTCCTGCCCACCAGCGAACCCGTTTGAGCAATATGATGAGGCTGAAAGTCATTGCATTCATTTGAGCTGATCACGACAATTTTCCCCCCGGAGTGACCCTCTCCTTGAAATACCGGGTAACAAGGGGTATAACCACGCGTTTTATCAGGTGTAATAAGTGAGCGGTATGATGCAAGCCCCCTTTTGGCAGACCAAGAGTCTGCAGCAGATGACTGAATCCGAATGGGAATCCCTCTGCGATGGTTGCGGAAAATGCTGCCTCAACAAGCTAATCGATGAAGATACCGACGAACTGGTTTTCACCAATGTCGCCTGCAATTTGCTTAACACCAAGACCTGTCAGTGCTCTGATTACGCCAATCGTTTCAAAAAAGAGCCTGACTGTCTGCAGATCACCCATGACAAGATCGCCGAATATGACTGGCTCCCCTCAACCTGCGCATATCGCCTGCTGTCTGAAGGTGACGCTCTTCCAGAGTGGCATCCTCTGCTGACCGGCAGTCGTTCCGCGATGCATCAGGCTGGTCAATCCGTCCGTGGCAAAGTCATTCACGAGGATCAGGCGGGTGAATGGATCGATCACATCATCACCTGGGCCAGCTGACACGCTCAACCCGCTATTCTCCAGAGGCAAGGGCTGCACAATGTGCAGCCCTTATTGTTTCTGCAAGCAGGGTTTGTAGCTTCACACATATCTGGCTGGCTAAACCAGACCCCCTCCCAACTGCACATTGAGAGAGATAGAGGCAGAGGCAGAGGCAGAGGCAGAGGCAGAGGCAGAGGCAGAGGCAGAGGCAGAGGCAGAGGCAGAGGCAGAGGCAGAGG
>NZ_JAAKNE010000050.1:0-28297 GCF_049170755.1 Aeromonas sp. 604176 | reverse complement strand
TGCCCATCCGGTGTGCTATTTCACTCCGACCAGGGCAGCCAATATGGCAGCCGGGCATTTCGGCAACGACTGTGGCGCTATCGCATGACCCAAAGCATGAGTCGTCGTGGTAACTGCTGGGATAACGCCCCGATGGAGCGATTGTTCAGAAGCCTGAAGTCAGAGTGGCTCCCGGCTATGGGATACATGAGCGTGCGGGAGGCAAAGCGGGATATCAGTTATTACCTGATGGATTACTACAACTGGCGGCGTCCACATCACCACAATAATGGGATACCGCCAGCAAAAGCCGAAGAACGGCCTAACCAAGTGTCCGGATTTAGTTGACCACTACAGTAACACTACAGAGATCTGTCAGGAGGTATTACACTGAGCGGCCACCTTTACTCTTTTTGCTGTAGTTGACGGATGTAGGTGCCAGGTGTCAGGCTTTTCAAGCGATTGCGCAATATCCTGTGGTTAAGCAGATCTTCAAACTCAAGTAATACGGCTCCCAGACTGAGACGTTTGTCAAAACGCTCACCAGCCAGAATGGCAGTCAGTGGTTGAGAGAATGCGGTTGAGTCGAGCAACCCACTGGATATCGGTAAAGAGGCAGAGGTCACCGACGTGCATAGCCTGTTGGCCAACGCCTCTACTTCGGGGAGTGGACTGGTGACCTCAATGCTCTCGATCGGGTAGGGCAACTCATTTTGCAAATAGTTGGTGAAGCCATTAAGGATCTGCTCTTTCTCTTCCGGGGCACAGAGGGCAAATGAGATATGGCCGGTCAATTGCTCCGTGAGCACCAGCAGCAAAGGCTGACTGGCTGCGATGACAGTTGGGAGATATAGCGCATCCAGCCACACGTGACCCAATCCAGATGCAGGGTCAGGCTTTTTCAACCGATCTTGTTGGTATTTTTGCAGACAGCGGCTCAAACCTGCCCGCGAGACATCGGCACGGATCAGTAAACGGGTGACCTCCAGCAGTTCATCAAGAGAGAGATGCAGCCGATGGCGAAGAAACAATACCAACCACTCCTGCTCAGGCTGCAGTTTGCGATGGATTGTGCGGGGTCTGTGGGATTTGTCATAGCAATCATCACGATTGCGCCAGCGTCTCACCGTATCTATCGAGATGTTCAGCTCCTCGGCAAGAGCTGCATCTGATTTGCTGGAGGTCTGGATATATTTGCGAGTCCGGGGCGTTGTGGTTGCGTTCTGGTGCAGCTTTATTTCCATCTTGCGTACTCTTGGACTAACCGTGCTGGCCGGGCGAAAAGAGCGATGATTATATCGTAATAAAGCGAGTCTGGTACATCGACCACGGATTGGGCTGTGAAGCAGATCCTGGCCTGGAGATAAATAGTCAAGAATTGGTTCCTGCTCACATTTCACTACGAACACAAGCTGATGGAGATTGGGCGTGACGGGAATGCGTTGCTGCTTTTTCAGTAGGAAGGCCCTTATTGATGATTGCCGGTGTGTGAACGCAGTGGGGGGACCCAGGAGTCAGAGCCTCCCCCGTCGACCCCGGATTGGCTCCGGGGTCAGCGGGATAGGGGTTAGATCCGCCCCTGATAGCGCAGGGGGAAGCGGCCCTGACTGTCGGGCTGGCCGAGGAAGGGGAGCCCCTGCTGCATCTGTGGCGGCAGTGCCGGGCCTGGCTTCAGGGTGCCCTGGAACAGGTATTGGCCGTTGGGTTGCAGCTCGAGGCGACCGCTGGTCTGCACCGCATCGGAGCCCTGCTTGAGTTCGGCCACCAGTTTGGAGTCGAGGCAGGTGAGTTTCACCTCGGGGTCGGCCAGATCCAGCTTGCCCGCCGGGGTATCGGCGCTGGCGTTGTACCAGTCGAGGTTGCCGTAGAGGTTGTCGCACCAGGGGTTGCCCTGGGCAAACTGCTCCACTTTAAGCTGCAGCTGGCCGCTGACGGTGATCGGGATCGGCAGGCGCATCGGCACCCGGCTCAGCAACCAGGGGGCGGGAGCGTTGAGGGTCAGGTCCCGGCCGAAGGCGGCGCCATTCCAGCCGACAACGCCCTGACCATTGAGGCCGTTGCGATCGCCAAAGCGTATGGCCACTTCGGGGGCGAAGCGCAGCAGCGACCAGCCGTTGAGATCCCAGCGCAGCTGGTTTAACGATTCGCTGGCATATTGCAGTCGGGCGATCTGGCCACTCCAGAGGGTGCCGCTCACCCCTTCCAGTTTCAGCAGGTTGGCAACATTGGCAGGCAGCGGCAGATGGCGAGCCACCAGTGCCGCGGGCAGGGTGGCCAGCAGGAAGAGCAGATAGGCGGCCAGAAACAGGCTGGCAATCAGGATGCGTTTTTTCATTGTGGACGACTCAACTGCAAACGTCTGACCTTGACCAGACCCGGGGCCAGATCCTCGCGGGCGATCTCGATGATTTGAACCTGAATACCGTGCTGCTCCACCAGCGTGGAGAGCCAGAGTAGCAAGTCATCGAATTGGACTGTGTCGATCCACACTTGCAGCTCCTGCGCCTGGGGTTGCAGCCGGGCAATCTTGATCTTGTGGTTGAAGGCGGTGCGGTTGACCACCCCTTCCAGGGTGCCGCTGGTGTCGATCTGGCGACCCGAGCCCCCCTGCATGGCCAGCACCTCTTCCCCCTTCTCCTTGAGCCAGGCGAGGGTCTGCTGCTGGTTTTGCACCTGCCGCTCCCGCTCTGCGATGCGGTTGGCGATGGGCTGCCAGACGCTCCAGTAGAAGAGACCGACCAGCAGCAGAACGCCGCCTGCGACCACCAGCCGCTGTTCCCGTGCTGTGATGCCGTGCCACCAGCTCTGCAATTTTTCCATCATGATGATTTACCCTTGAGCACCAGTGCGCCCTCTACCTTGCCCTCGGTGCTGCGCACCTCGCCTTGCTGTACCTCGAATTGCTTGCCAGCCAGCTCACGGAACCGCTCGATCTCGGCAAAGCCTGGGGCAGTCACCTGCAGCCTCAGCTCGCGGCGACTGGCATCAAAGCGCATCACCTGCGGCTTGAGGCCGGGTACTTCGGCAAAGGTGGGGGCCAGCTCGGTGAGCATCAGCAGCACGCCGTTTTGCGGGGCTTGTCCCATTTGTTGCAGATGCTGGTTCATCTGGCTGCGCACGTTCACGATGCGGCTCTCACCCGGGAAGATGCGGGTATAGACGGCACGGATCTCCGCTTTCAGCGCCTTGTCCTGCTCGGTGAGCTGATAGAGCTGTACCCCGCGCTGGCCGAGGGCCACCAGCAGCAACAAGCCTGCGGTGATGGCCACCTTGCGCCACTGCAACCAGTAGCGGGCATATTCGGTCTGGGGTCGATAGGGGCCGGTCAGCAGGTTGGCGCGGCAGGTGAGGGCCCCCTTGGCCAGCAGCAGCATAGGGAGTTCAGGCTCCGCCGCCTGCCAGTTGGCGGCGGCAATGGCGGGCACCGGGGTGTGGCTGTGGATGGTGACCGGCTCGACTTCGGTTGCCAGCAAGATGGCCAGCAGCGGTTCGTCGGCGACGATCCCCTGACAGGGGCCCTGGCGTACCAGCCACTCATTGCCGAGTTGCAGCGCAGACCAGCCATCAGCGGCCTGTGGCAGCGCCAGCACATCGGGCAGCAGTTGCAGGCTCTTGAGGCCAGCGGCATCGAGCCAGCCGAGCCACTGGGCCATCTTCTGCCGATCCACCGCCATCAGATCCACCTGCTGGCCCTCATGGGCCAGCACCACCAGATGGAGCTCGTCCACATCGGAGGCGATCTGCTCCTCCAGCAGGTAGGGGAGGGCCGCTGCCGACTGGCGGTTGTAGCGACCCGGCAGGGTGACGCGCCGGAAGATCAGATCGCTGCCCGGCACTAGCGTGACCACTGGGCGGCCACCGGCCCGATCCTGCAGCTCGCTCAGGGCATCGGCCGAGGGCAGGGTGCCGGAGGCGATGATCTCCTGCTCCTGACCGGACCAGACCAGCCAGGCCACGGGTTGTTGTTTATTGGTCCCCAGTCGGATGACCAGACTTTCGCTCACGCATCTCTCTCCTGCGATACCGGTTTGCAAAGGGCGTTGTGCGCCCTGGCAACCGGTGCGCAGCCCGCAGGCTGCATCCAACATCTCTCGTACCCGCAGGCGATGGCCTGCAGGTGCGCTGTTTATTCGGCGCCGCTACTGAGGCGGCGCAGTATCACCAGTTTATTGTCCTTGCCCCGCTGGAACAGGGTTTCGAGCCAGGCCCGGTTGTCGCCGACCTCGGCCACGACCCGGGCTTCGAAGAAGTCGCTCTTGACCACCAGCGCCTCTTTCAGCCCTTTCACCGAATCGACCGGAGCGAGCATGTCTGTCATCAGCTTGCTCTCTTTCCACCCCTTCTGTGGCCGCTCATTCAGTACCCGCTTGGCATCATCCAGCCCGATAGTGCCCAGATAGAGGGCGACCAGCAGCTCGGGGCGCTGGGGGGCAAGGGTATTGATATTGATCTTCAACTTGTCGCTGGGCAGGGTGCAGACATAGGGGGCCAGTTTGGCATAGACCCTGGCCGTCACCCCGCGCACCGCCCTCAGCTCGTCCTTGCCCAGCATCCACTGGTTGGCGGTCAGATAGGGTGGCTTGAGCCCCTCGTAATAGGCGTCCTCTGCGCCAAGGCTGGATACCAGCACCGTATCCTTGTCGGTCCAGTCACGGATGGCATCGGTGAGCTGGGCTGCCTCGTAATCATCCATCGCCAGCTGTTTGAGCAGTTCGCGAAACACTTGCACCGGATAGGGCTGCTGCGCCAGCTCCTCGCCGCTCCCCGCCTTGGAGGCCACGCTCAGGCTGTTGAGGTTGAAGCAGGATTGCAGGTCGGTCACCTCGCCCTTGAGCTGGCCATCATCGACCGGAAACACAGTATTCTTGCGGGCCCAGTTCTGGCCGAGGTTTACCACCTCGGGATCATCCTTGAAATCCTGCGCCAGTACCTTGCTCACCAGCGCCTCCGCCGAGAGGGCATACCACCAGGCTTGTTTGCCAGCGGTGACATTGCTGGTGCGGCGCAGTTCGAGCTGCAGACGGCCGCTCATGTTGCTGGCGATGATCACCATCACCGAGAGGATCAGCAGCACCACCAGCAGGGCCATGCCGCTCTGGCGACCGGGGCGTACAGGGTTAGCTCGCATTGGTGCTCCCCCCGTTCTGGTTGCCGCCATTGCTGTTGTTACCACTGTTATTGCCGTTGCCGCTGTTGTTGCCGTTATTGCTGTCGCCGCCCGGATTGGGATTGCTGCTCTGGCTGTTCTCTTCGGCGCGCTGGCCGCCGGCGCCAATCAGAAATTGCCGGCGAATGGTGCCGTAATCCTCCAGATCCAGCTCCACTGCCAGCCCGTGGGGCAGCACGCTGCGCTGGGTCCACTCCTCTTTCCAGTTGCCCTTGTCGAAGAAGTAGAGGCGAAACGCCGTGACTCCCGCCAGCACCGGCTGGATACGCGGCTCGGTGCCGATCACCGGATCCGGATAGAGATAGCTCAGGCGCTCCAGCTTCTGATCCTTGAGGCGCCAACCGACCCGTTGCAGATGGGAGCGAGGCAGCATGCCGTCCGGGTTGAGCCAGCCACTGCGCATAAAGGCCATGCCCCAGTCATCGCTCTGCTGGCCGAACCGGGAAGCCGCCAGTAGCACCTTGTTGTTCTCCCCCTCGATGCGACCGCTGCGCGGCACCATCTGGGTGATGTCTCGCTCCAGCAGGGTGAAGGCGAGCTGCAATTCGTTGAGGCGAGCCTCCTTGCGCTTGGCTACCTCGTCGCTGGTGAGCACCCCCTGCAGCACCTGATAGGCGCCCATGCTGAGAGTGGCGAAGATGGCGATGGCCACCAGCATTTCGAGCAGGGTAAAACCGGCGTGACGGACGGGGCGAGGCGTGCGGGCGGATAGCTGGGTCATCGGCTGATATAGGTCCGCATCATGGCGACCGGGTTCTCGGCTTTGGCCTCGGTACGCACTTCCATATCGAGCGCCCGGAAGTTGTTGTCGGCGGTGGCGACGCCGCGATAGCGCCAGTACCAGGTGCTGCCCGCCATCTGCTCATCCCCTTCCACCCAGCTGTCACCAGGCCACTTGTTCTCGAGCTTCTGTTGCACCAGCTGGTTCTCTACCACCCAGGTGGCGAATGTCTTCTGTTCCAGATAGTTGAGGGCCGAGAGGTGTTCGCTGGCGGTTTTCATTACCGCGAGACCCGCTATGGCAAAGACTGCCAGCGCCACCATCACTTCGAGTAGTGTCATCCCGCGGGCGTTCATTCGCTCACCTCTTCATCTTCATCGCCGGTGAGCAGGGTGAGGCGGCCGAACTCGTCCCCTTTGACGATGCGGGTGTAGCGGGCATCGTCATCTTGCTGGGTGAAGGTGAGCACGAACGGGCTCAGCTCGCCGCCCGGGAAGATGAGCAACTGAGGAGTACGCTCCTTCTCGTCGCGCTTCTGTTCGGTTTTCTCATCGGGATCCGGCTGCCAGCCAAAGCCTTCCAGCTCCAGCGCCAGCGTCATGTTCTCGGCCAGTTGCACCGGCCCCAGTTGCTTGTCGCCAGTCAGGGCCAGCCACTTGCGATCTTTGGCCTGACGCTGCATAAACTGCCAGCCGTTATCCTCGATGCGAATACCCACCAGCCGACCATCCATCACCGCATACTCCTGCGCCAGCTGCAGGGTTGCCATCAGGCGGCGCGCCTGCTTGTCGATCTCCCTGTCACCTTTTGCGCCACCCATGCTGAGGGTGACGGCGGTGGCCACCAGCCCCATCAGCATGGCGACCAGCAACACTTCCAGCAGGGTAAAGCCGGATTGGCGATGAAAGGAGAGAGAGCGATTCATGCAGTCAGCTCACAAGGAGGGCGGTGGCGACATATCACTTATTGGAAATCCTTCAGGTTCCAGTTGCCGATGTCGTCATCGGTACCGGCTTCACCATCCAGACCCATGGAGAAGATGTCGATCTTGCCGAACTGGCCCGGGCTCAGCAGCTGGTACGGGTTGCCCCAGGGATCTTGCGGCAGGCGCTTGATGTAGCCGCCATCGCGGTAGCTGCGCGGCGCCGGATCGATGGAAGGCTTGGTCACCAGCGCATCCAGACCCTGTTCGGTGGTCGGGTAGCGGTTGTTGTCCAGCTTGTACATGTCGAGGGCGTTTTCCAGCGCCACGATATCGGAGACCGCTTTCTGCTGGTCAGCCTTCTCCTTGTTGCCCATCAGGTTGGGCACCACCAGACTGGCCAGAATGCCGAGGATCACGATGACCACCATGACTTCCAGCAGGGTAAAACCGGATTGACGACGTTTGTTCATGAGTTGCTCCGTAACGAATGAGATGGGATGGCCCATCAGAGAGTGATCACTGGGTGGGTTCGACGGGCCGCCAGCGGCGCCACCGAACACCGGAAACTTACATATTCACCATATTGTTGAGCTCGAGGATCGGCTGCAGGATCGACATCACGATAAACAGCACCACCCCGGCCATGGAGACCACCAGCATGGGTTCGAACACCCCGAGGGCGATATTGACCTGGGATTCAAACTCCCGATCCTGGTTGTCTGCAGCCCGCTCCAGCATGCTGTCGAGCTCGCCGCTCTGCTCGCCGGAGGCGATCATGTGCAGCATCATGGGCGGGAAAATCTTGGTCTCGGTCAGCGACTTGCGCAGACTGGTCCCCTCGCGCACCCGTTCGGCGGCCTCGAGAATGCGCATTCTGGCAAAGTCGTTGGAGAGCACTTCGCCGGAGATCTTCATCCCCTCCAGCAGCGGTACCGCACTGGCGTTGAGGATGCTTAACGTACGGGCGAAGCGGGCGGTGTTGAGACCGCGGCTGACCCGGCCAATCACCGGCAGGCCGAGCAGCACCTGATGCCAGCGTCGGCGACGCTTTTCATCGGTGAGCCACCAGCGCCAGACAAAGCTGCCAAGGAAGATCAGCAGCAGGAACCAGAGGCCGTAGGCCTGCATCAGTTCGCTGGTGCCGATGAGAAAACGGGTGGTGCCCGGCAGCTGCTGGCCCATGTGTTCAAACTGGGCCACTACCTTGGGTACCACGGCGGTGAGCAGGATCGATATAACCCCGATGGCGACACAGGTGAGCACGATGGGGTAGATCATCGCCTGCAGCAGCTTGGTGCGCATATGCTGGCGCTGCTCGGTGTAGTCGGCGAGGCGGTTGAGCACCTTCTCCAGATGGCCCGATTTTTCACCGGCCGCCACCATGGAGCGAAACAGCTGATCGAACACATGGGGAAAAGCCCCCAGCGAGTCGGCCAGCGAATACCCTTCCACCACCTTGCTGCGCACGGTCGCCACCAGAGAGCGCAAGTGGGCTTTTTCACACTGCTCGGCCACCGCCTTGAGCGCCTCTTCGATGGTGAGACCGGCGCCGACCAGGGTCGCCAGCTGGCGAGTGATCAGGGCCAGTTCGGCAGTGCTGGCACCACGCCGAAACAGGGCGAAGCGGGTCGCTTCCCGTTTCGCCTTCTCGGTGGTCTCGTTCACCTCGAGGGGGGTGAGCCCCTGTTCGCGCAGCAGCTGGCGTACCTGACGGGCCGAGTCGCCCTCCATCACGCCGCTCTTGCTGCGCCCCTTGTTGTCGAGGGCCTTGTATTCGAATGCCGCCATCTCAATCTTCCCGGGTCACGCGCAGTACCTCTTCGAGGCTGGTCTGCCCCTTGAGAACCTTGTCGATGCCGTCACGGCGGATGCTGGGGGTGTGGCCGCGGATCAGCCGCTCGATGGCGAGCTCGCCGCTGGCGCTGTGAATGGCTTCTCGCACCGCTTCGTCGATCACCACCAGCTCGTGGATGCCGGTCCGGCCACGGTAGCCGGTGTGGTTGCACAGCTCGCACCCGACCGGACGCCACACCTGCTGATCGGGGGCCAGCTCGATGCCCATGGCGAGGCGCTCCTGCTCGGTGATGGGGCGCGGGGCACGGCAATCGGGGCAGAGGGTGCGCACCAGCCGCTGGGCCAGCACCGCCAGCAGGGACGATGAGAGCAGGAAGGGTTCGATCCCCATGTCACGCATCCGGGTGATAGCGCCGATGGCGGTGTTGGTGTGCAGGGTCGACATCACCAGGTGACCGGTGAGGGAGGCCTGTACCGCAATCTGGGCGGTTTCCAGATCTCGAATTTCCCCCACCATCACCACATCCGGATCCTGACGCAGGATGGCGCGCAGGCCGCGGGCGAAGGTCATGTCCACCTTGGTGTTGACCTGGGTCTGGCCCACCCCTTCGAGGTCATACTCGATGGGGTCTTCCACCGTCAGGATGTTGCGATCCCGCGAGTTGATTTCTGACAGCGCCGCATAGAGGGTGGTGGATTTACCGGAACCGGTCGGGCCGGTGACCAGAATAATGCCGTGGGGCTTGCGAATAAGCTCGCTGATGATGGTGCGGTTGGCCGCGGTCATCCCCAGCTGCTTGAGCTCGAGGCGCACGTTGTTCTTGTCGAGCAGACGCAATACCACCCGCTCGCCGTAGCTGGACGGCATGGTGGAGACCCGCACGTCGACGGCGCGGCCGCCGATACGCAACGAGATACGGCCATCCTGCGGTACCCGCTTCTCGGCAATATCCATCCGCGACATCACCTTGATCCGCGAGACCAGCAGTGATGCCAGCTTGCGATGGGGGCGCAGGATCTCCCGCAGTACCCCATCGATACGAAAACGGATCACTAGTGCCCGCTCGAAGGTCTCGATATGGATATCGGAGGCCTCCTCCTTGATCGCCTCGCTCAACATGGCGTTGATGAGGCGAATGATGGGGGCGTCGTCATCGGCATCCAGCAGATCTTCGCTTTGCGGCAGCTCTTCGGCCAGGGCGAAGAAGTCCATCTCGTTGCCGAGATCTTCCATCAGCTGGCGCGCTTCGGAGGAGTCGCGCTGATAGTGGGCCATCAGCAGCTCTTCGAAGGCCTCGTTGTCGAGCTGCTCCACCGCGAAGCTGCAACCCGCTACCCGCCGAACTTCCAGCAGGGCCTGCGGGGTGACGCCGGGGCGGCACTGCAGCACGGGAGCGCCGTCCCGCTCAATCAGGATCACCCCGAAGTTGCGGGCAAAGGCGAAGGGCAGCTCCGGCAGCGGGGGCGGCAACTCGCCGCCATCAAGATGGTAGGCACTCATCAGGGACGGCTCTGCACAAAGGGGGTGGTGCTGTCAGCTGTGTTCTGCTGGCGGCGTTTTATCTGCTCCATCTGATTTTCCACTTCCTGCCGGATTTCGGGTGACATCATCACATCCTGGCCATAGACGGGCAAAACCTGACGGGTGGGCGAGGTGAGATACCCCTCCTGGGCGGCAGCATTGAGCTGTTCGGCGCGGAACAGGCTGTACTTGTTACTGGAGACGCCGGTATAAACCTCCGCATCACGCAAGATGGTGGGCCGGATAAAGACCATCAGGTTGCGCTTGTTGGTGTTGGTGCTGGTGGAGCGGAACAGGTAACCCAGTACCGGGATATCGCCGAGTAACGGCACCTTGGAAACTTCCTCCTTGGTCTGCTCATCCATCAGGCCACCCAGTACCACTGTCTCGCCACTCTTCACCAGTACGGCGTTTTTCACCGTGCGGGTATCGAAGGTGGGGCCTAGTCCCTTGGTACTGTCTGATACGACCTTGGCGACGCTGGAGACCTCCTGCTCGATGTTGAGCAGTACCGAGTCCCCTTCGTTAATCTGCGGCGTAACCGTCAGCTTAGTGCCCACCGTCTTGCGCTCTATGGTGTTGAACACCTGATCGCTGGTGGTGGAGCTTTGTGAACCGCTCTGCACCGGCACCTCCTGTCCGACATTGAAGGAGGCCTCCTTGTTGTCCATGGTGACGATACTCGGGGTTGAGAGAATATCGCTCTTGGTATTGGAGGCGAGAGCCGTCGCCAACATGGCCCAATCGCCGTGATAGAAACCGGCGGCCATCCCGTTAAAGCTCCCAAGCAAGTTGGTAGCTGTCTCGGTATTGCCATCCTGGTAATCCTTACCGGCTGCGATGGCTCCGCCAATGGGCAGTGTTGTGTTGGTAAATTGGGTGCCGCCAGCGTTGGTGTTGGCCCACTGCACGCCCAGATTGAGGCCGTCACTGTCGGCAATTTCGACGATGATCGCTTCTACCAGCACCTGGGCGCGACGGATATCGAGCTTGGCCACCACCTGCTCCAGTTCCGCCATCACATCCGGCTGGGCGGTGATGACCAGGGCATTGGTTGCCTCGTCGGCAGAGATGGCCAGCTTGCCACCGCCGATGCTGGCGCCCCCTGTGGTTGCTCCGCCCCCCTTCTTGTCAGCCTCGATGCTGGAGCTGACCCCCTTGAGCACATCGACCATATCCTTGGCCTTGCCATATTTGAGATAGAAGACCCGGGTGTTGCCCTGACTCTGCAGGTCGCGGTCGAGCTGGCGAACCATCTGGATGATGCGGGCGCGCGCTTTCGGCTCACCGCTCACCACCACCGAGTTGGTACGCTCGTCGGCCACCACCTTGGGCGACAGCAACAGGGAGGCGGTGCCCCCTTGTGGATTGCCATCCTTGTTGAGGTTGGTCACCAGCCGCACCATCTCACCGGCCGAGGCATATCTCAGCTTGATGATGTCCACATCCTGATCGCCTGCGCGGTCGACCCGGTTCACCACTTCCACAAGACGGTTGACCACGGCGGCGCGGCCGGTGATGAGCAGCACATTTGATGGCTCGTAGTGCACCACGTTGCCCCCACCGGCGTTGTCGTTGAGCTGGCGCAGCAGGGGAGCCAGTTCACGCACCGAGACGTTGCGTACCGGCACGACTCTGGTCACCATCTCGTCGCCCACTCCCGGGTTATTGCCATCCACCACCGGAATGGCGGAGGTTTTGGCATCCCGCGAGCGGAGCACCTTGAGCACGCCGTTATTCATCGGCACCACGGCAAAGCCGTAGACATCGAGCACACTCAGGAAGAACTGGTAGTACTGCTCCTCGTTGAGCAGGTCGTAGCTGCGCACGTTGATCTTGCCGCGCACCGAGGGCTCTATGATGATGGTCTTGTTGAGGTTTTTGCCCACCGTATTGATGAACTCTTCGATGTCGGCGTTCTTGAAGCTGGCAGAGTACTCGGTGGCCCAGGCTGAGCCCGCCATCATCAGAGCCGCTGCGATAGTGGCCAGACGCCAGCCTTTCCCTTTAGTGGTCATTATTGGTACGACTCCAAATCATTATTCTGACAAGCGCACATAGATGTCGAACTGTTCGCCCTGCCGCTCGACGGTTACTGTCATTTCCGTTGCGCCAGCCAGCTGCTGCATCGCCTGCATGGCTTGCATGTTGTCACGCAGATCCAGTCCGTTGATGCTGATGGCCAGATCATTGGCCTGCAGCCCGCTTTGGTTGAAAAATTCCGGATTGTTGCCCGGGTTGAGGCGATAACCGGCCATGCGGCCATCCATCTGAACCGGTGAAATATTGAGGTAATCAGTGATCTTGCCCGGATCGGCTATCAGCTCGCTGCGCAGGGAGCCAAGGGGTGTGGTGTTTGTTGTTTGCGGTAGCGGCTTGCCATACTCCTCGCCATCCAGCATCAGGGTCTCGTCGCGGCCCTCCCGCTCGATGATCACCCGATCCGGATAGACCTGCCGGATCCGCGCCTGGGTGCTGTCAATCATGTCACCGACCCCATAGGAGTTCTGGATGCCGGACATGGCGATGATGGCGATGGATTTGGCGGGATCCGAGCTTGCCAACACTCCGTTGAGCTGGGCATTGAGCTGGGTACGCGGCGCATTGGCGGCCACGGCGGCTTTGGCCTGTGCCTTGGGGAGCGCCTTGCCAAACAGCGCCAGTCGGCTTACCTCGCCCAGTTCAAGGCGCGGGTTGCTCTGGCCGCTGACCGCCACGGTGGAGGGTTGCCACGGCTGGTTGGATTGCGGGTTTGCCAGAGTGAGCAAGCGCCAGGTGAGGGCTGCGCTCTGCTGGGCCAGCATCAGCAGCAGCACCAGAAAGAACACTCCGGTGACGCGAGTCAAAGGAAGCTGCCGGCTCCGGGCCAGCAGCAGGGTCAAGATGTCATCCCTGAATCGTAGCGTCATATTAATCAACAAATTCCAGGCTCTGGGGCGGCTGCGTATTGTGTACGGCTGCGTGCTGTGACACAACGGGTCGGGGCGCACCAAACCGTAAAAATGGATATTTCATCACACCGTAAACCTTTGAATGCTCATAAAAGTGGCACTCAGGCGAGGTGCATCCTGCTTGCCAGCGATTATCAGGGGAAGGTGTGTACTCACCCTTGCCAATCCTGCAACGCCTTGAGGGTTACGCTCTGGCCTCCGACATCCAGCACAATGTACTGCTGGTCGATGGTGGCGAGCACGACCCCGGGGGCTATTTCGCTCCCTTCCCGGTATTCGCGGCCATTGAGCACCACGGCCCGCTTGGCCGGATTGGATGAGAACACATGGGAGCCATAGCTGAATGCGGGCACTTGCTGGCGAACCGAAAGCGGAGCGGCATTCAGCGACATCAACTGGGCCGGCTGCACGCTTTGGGAAACTGTACCTGATTCCTGTTGCAGCGGTGTTTCGTTGAGGGCGCGCATCAGCTGTTCGGCCAAGGTTGGTCGACTGGCTGCCGGATTGCTGGCAGCCGCTGCGACCCTGGGCTGCTGCACTACAGGTTCCGGCAGGGGCGGGGGCAGCGGACGGGTCACCATCGCCTTGGGCTCAACCCGCACGAAGGGGGAGGCAATCACCTCTTTTACCTCCACCTTCTCCTCGATGGGACGCAGGTGGATTAGATGCCAGCCATAGTTGGCACCCGCCCCCAGCAGCAGGGCAAGGGGCGCCAGCAACCAGCCGACGCGACGCGCGGGTTGCGCCTCCTCGCGGGCTATCGCCAACCCCATGGCGGGAATATGGCTCTGTTGCGAAGGCTGCTGGGCACGGCGCAGGGCATTGAGCAGGGTAGACATCAGGAGGTCTCCTCCAGTCTTGGCATGGGTTCGCCGGAGAGTGCGTTGAGCCGCAGCAGGGTGTTGCTGCCAGCGATGCCGTCAGGGGTGAGTCCTTGATCCCGCTGGAACTGCTGCAGTTTGTTCTTGAGCTCGCCATCGAAACGGCGCACCTTGCGTTCGGGTTGTTGCAATGCTCGGCTCAGAGCGTTGTCGAGCCACTGGATCTGGGTCTGTCCGGCATTGCTGGCGATCAGGCTGACGCCCCCTTTCGGCATGCGCCAGAGCAGGGTATAGCTGCCACCCCAGTTGTCGCTGAGCCACTGGCGATCCACTTGCCAGCTTTGGTTGCCGATCATCAGGCTGGCCTTGCTTGGCCCCAGATTGACCAGGGTGGCGTAATAGAGACCGCCACTCTGGTCAGTGAGCGTGATCATGGCGGGATGCTGCAGGGCGCGCAGCTCCTCGAGGCTTGCCTCTCCCTCCTGGCAGCGCAGACCGGCGCGAGGGGCGTTGTCACAGGTGGCATCGAACGGTTCCGGTTCATAGCCCCAGACCCGATAGAGATTCTGCATGGCGCTCTCGGGGTCGAGGGCCTGATTGATCGCCTCGGTCAACTGTTCCTGTTGTTCGGCGGTCTCGTCAACGGTGACAGGCACCTCGACCTTGACCACAGGCCGTTCGGGGAATACGCCGAAAAATTGCCAACCCCACCAGCCTGCAGCTACCAGCAAGGCGCCAGCCAGTGTCACCATCAGACCGGAAAGCCAGCTCCCCTCATCACGGACGCCGCTCACCTCGAACGCTGCCTGGCTGATGTCGCCATGAACAATCTTGTAGCTGCCACGGGCGAAGGCGGCGAGCAGGGCGCGATCGCAGATGAGGTTGATCAGGCGCGGAATGCCGCCGGAGAGCCGATGCAGCGTCTGGATCGCTCTGGGGGTAAAAATGGGCTGCACACAACCGGCTACTTGCAGCCGGAAGCGGACGTAGGCATCCACATCGGTGGCGGAGAGGGGCAGCAGGTGGTAGCGGGCGGTGATGCGCTGGGCCAGTTGGCGCAACAGGGGCTGGCGCAGCATCTGTTGCAGTTCGGGTTGGCCGATCAGCACGATTTGCAGCAGTTTTTTCTCGTCGGTTTCCAGGTTGGTGAGCAGACGCAACTGCTCCAACACCCCGGGCAACAGATGTTGGGCCTCATCCACCAGTACCACGCTGCGCTTGCCTGCGGTCAGGTTGGCCAGCAGGTGGTCGCGGATCAGGTCGAACAGTTGCTTGATCCCGGCCTCGGCGGGGTAGGGGAGTTGAAACTCGTCGCAGATGGCTGCCAGCAGATCCCGTTCGGTCAGGGAGGGGTTGAGGATGTAGGCGATCTCGGTATCTGCTGGCAACTGCTGCAGCAGGCAACGGGAGACGGTGGTTTTGCCGGTGCCCACTTCGCCGGTCAGCAGCACAAAGCCGCCACCATCCTGCAATCCGTAGTTGAGGTGAGCAAGGGCTTCGCCGTGGCGCTCACTCATATAGAGGTACTTGGGATTGGGCGAGATGGAGAAAGGCGGTTCCGATAGGCCGAAGAACTGTGTGTACATGAGGGGATTCTTTTGTAGCCGGCGACAGATAAGAAATGTCTCCGGATGATAGCAAACCTCGAATTCATTGGAAGCCATCATTGGCAAAGGATGACAAATTGCAGCCTTTTCCTGTCATCTTGTGATCCAGATATCGCCCCGTTGCACCATGGTACTCAAAAATTGCAACCAATCTGAAAAATAAGTTTTTCATCAATGGCTTGTCGGTATGCGTTGTCACAGTAGTCCGGTGTTTTCGGATCAATAGTCATGGTCTGGCCACTATTTATGCCCGTTTTCTCCTCTCGCAAGGGTGAACCGAGAGAGGGGCTAGCGGCGAAACAGCGCCAAACCCCAATCAGAGTACAGGGCGCGGGCCACTCTCCCCGCGCACTCTGTTACTGTCGTTGTAGCAGCAGGCTACCGATGGAGTAGCCTGCGCCAAAGGAGCACAGTACGCCGCGAGCCCCCGCAGGAAGGTCGCGATTGTACAGATGAAACGCGATGATGGAACCCGCCGAGCTGGTATTACCATAGCTATCAAGAATGACCGGCGCCTCCTGCTGGCTGGCATCGTGGCCGAGCAGTTTGCGGCCGATGAACTGGTTCATGGTGAGGTTGGCCTGATGGAGCCAGAGCCGGTTCAGGCTCTCGGCGGGCCAGCCCTGCTCATCGAGCTGGTTGGCTATCTGATCGCACACCAGCGGCAACACCTCCTTGAACACCTTGCGCCCCTGCTGGCGAAACAGCTTGTCGTCGCTGTAGCGGGTGCGCGGGCTCAGCCGGTTCAGAAAGCCGAAGTTGTTGCGGATGTTGTTGGAGTACTGGGTCACCAGCTTGCTGGCTACCAGTTGCCACGGGTTGGCCACCTTGCAATCTTCCGCTCGCTCCAGCAGCACCGCGGTGCAGGCATCGCCGAAGATAAAGTGGCTATCACGATCGCGAAAATTGAGGTGCCCCGAGCAGATCTCCGGATTGACTACCAGCGCCACGTTGGCGGTGCCTGCCGCCAGCATGTCGGCGGCTGTCTTGATACCGAAGGTGGCAGACGAGCAGGCCACGTTCATGTCAAAGGCCATGCCGCTCGCCCCCAGATAATGCTGCAGCTCGATGGCCAGCGCTGGATAGGGGCGCGGCATGTTGGAGGCGGCGACGATCACCAGATCGATCTCGCCGGGCTCGCGGCCGGCGGCGATCAGCGCCTGCTCGGCGGCGGCCACTGCCATCTCCACCATGATGGAGGGCATCTCATCGGGCCGCTCCGCCAGCAGCGGCTGCATGATGTCGGGGTTGAGTACCCCCTCGCGGCTCACCAGATAACGGCTCTTGATGCCGGAGGCCTTCTCGATGAACTCGCAACTGGAGTGCTGCTTGGCGGGGAGCTGGCCGGCATCGATGGCGGAGGCGTTCTCCTCGTTGTAGAGATCCACATACTGGTTGAAGGCGGCCACCAGCTCTTCATTGCTGACGGCAAAGGGTGGGGTATAGAGGCCTGAGCCACTGATCACGATAGAGGTCATCTTTGCTCCTCGCCGGGTGCGTTCCCGGCTTGTCGGTTTATAGGGTAGAGAGGGTTACAGCTGGTCGATCGCCGCAGCGAGACCCGCCAGGGTCAGCGGATGCATCCGTCCGCCAACCACGTCATTCATCAGTTTGATGGAGGGATGCCAGAGCCACTCCCGCCGCGGGGTGGGATTGATCCACACCAGTTTGGGGAAGTGCTGCTGCAATCGGGTAAGCCACACCTGACCCGACTCCTCGTTCCACTGCTCGACGCTGCCGCCGGGCCAGGTGATCTCGTAGGGGCCCATGGTGGCATCCCCCACCAGGATCACCCGGTAGTCGCTGCCGTAGGTGCGCAGCAGGCGCAGGGTATCGAACCGCTCCTCAAAGCGGCGGGCGTTATCCTTCCAGACGAAGTCGTAGAGACAGTTGTGAAAATAGAAGTACTCCAGATGCTTGAACTCGTGGTGCAGGGCGGAGAAGAGGCGCTGCACCTCGGCCACGTGGGCATCCATGGAGCCCCCTACATCGAAAAAAACCAGCAGCTTGACCCCGTTGTGGCGCTCGGGCCGCAGCTTCACATCGAGCCAGCCCTGGCGGGCAGAACTTTTTATGGTGTCGTCGAGATCCAGCTCGTCGGGATTGCCTTTGCGCACCCAGCGTCTGAGCTTGCGCAGCGCCAGCTGAATGGCACGCTGGCCGAGCGGTGAGTCCTCGCTGAAGTTGCGATAGTGACGGGCCTCCCACACCTTGGCCGCCTTACCGTGCAGCCCCTCTCCACCCATGCGCACCCCCTCGGGGTGAAAACCGCCATGGCCAAACGGGCTGCTGCCGCCAGTCCCTACCCACTTGTTGCCACCGGCGTGGCGCTCTTTCTGCTCGCTTAACCGCTGGTTGAGGGTCTCCAGCAGCTTGTCGAGTCCGCCGAGGGATTTGAGCAGCGCCTTCTCCTCTGGGCTCAGCAGTCGCTCGAACTCCTTGCGCAGCCACTCCTCGGGCAGGCTTTCCGGCAGCAGGGGGATGGCTTCCAGCCCCTCGTAGTATTCGGCGAAGGCGCGATCGAAGCGATCGTAGTGGGCCTCGTCTTTTACCAGCAGGCAGCGGGAGAGCTGGTAGAACTCGTCCATATCGACAGCGACCAGCCGGGCGGCCAGTGCGGCGTGCAAGTCCAGCAACTCGCGCAGGCTGCAGGGGAGCTTGTGGCGGCGCAGGTGGGTAAAAAAGTCGATCAGCATAAATTAGTTGCCGCGCCGGGCCAGAAAGGCGAGCTTCTCGAAGAGATGCAGATCCTGCTCGGTCTTGAGCAGGGCGCCATATAACGCGGGCACCAGCTTGCCTGGCTCGCGGGCGCGCATCGCCTCGGGGGCGATATCGTCGGCCAAGAGCAGGCGGATCCAGTCCAGCAGCTCCGAGGTGGAGGGTTTCTTGCGCAGCCCCTCTACCTCGCGCAGCTCGAAGAAGAGCTCCATTGCCTCGCCAAGCAGGCTCTCCTTGAGGTCGGGGTAGTGGAGTTTGACGATGGCCTGCATCTCGGCCTTGTCGGGGAAGCGGATGTAGTGGAAGAAACAGCGGCGCAGGAAGGCGTCCGGCAGCTCTTTTTCATTGTTGGAGGTGATGATGACCACCGGCCGCTGGCGCGCCTTGACTCGCTCGCCGGTCTCGTAGACGTCGAACTCCATCCGATCCAGCTCCAGCAGCAGATCGTTGGGGAATTCGATGTCGGCTTTGTCTATCTCGTCGATCAGCAGCACAGGTCGCTGCTCGGCGCTAAAAGCCTGCCACAGTTTGCCCTGGCGAATGTAGTGGCTGATATCGGCCACTCTGGGGTCGCCGAGCTGGGAATCGCGCAGCCGGGCCACCGCATCATATTCGTAGAGTCCCTGCTGGGCCTTGGTGGTGGACTTGATATGCCAGGCAATGAGATCGGTGCCGAGATGGTCGGCGACCGCTTCCGCCAGCACCGTCTTGCCGGTGCCCGGCTCCCCTTTGATCAGCAGCGGTTTTTCGAGGGTGATGGCGGCATTGACCGCCATCTTCAATGCATCGGAGGCGAGATACTGGCTGCTTCCTGAAAATCCCATAACGTCGGTTCCTTTGACGATTGGCGCCCGGAGTCAGGGGCCAGAGAGAATAAGCTCTATATGTTGTAATACCATATGGTTATAACGAATAGTCACTTCTCATTCAGAAACCACAGGGTAATCTTGTTTCATCGTCGTAACAAACACAGGGATAGCGCCATGAGCAAAATTTTTGAGGACAACAGCCAGACTATCGGTCACACCCCGCTGGTTCGTCTCAACCGTGTTACCAAAGGTCGCGTGCTGGCCAAGATCGAGAGCCGCAACCCCAGCTTCAGCGTCAAGTGCCGTATCGGTGCCAACCTGATCTGGGATGCCGAGAAGCGCGGCATCCTGACCAAGGGTAAGGAGATCATCGAGCCCACCAGCGGCAACACGGGCATTGCTCTGGCCTTTGTCGCGGCGGCTCGCGGCTATCCCATCACCCTGACCATGCCGGCCACCATGAGCCTGGAGCGCCGCAAGCTGCTCAAGGCGCTCGGTGCCAATCTGGTGCTGACCGAAGGGCCGCTCGGCATGAAGGGGGCCATTGCCAAGGCCAACGAGATCCTCGAATCCGAGCCGGGCAAGTATGTGTTGCTGCAACAGTTTGAAAACCCGGCCAACCCGGAGATCCACGAAAAGACCACTGGCCCCGAGATTTGGGATGCCACTGACGGTGAGGTGGATGTGTTCGTGGCCGGGGTCGGTACCGGTGGCACCATTACCGGTGTCTCCCGCTATCTGAAGAAGACCCAGGGCAAGGCGGTGGTCTCTGTCGCGGTCGAACCGGCCGAGTCGCCGGTCATCAGTCAGAAGTTGGCCGGGGAAGAGAGCAAACCGGGCCCCCACAAGATCCAGGGGATCGGCGCAGGCTTTATCCCGGGCAACCTGGACCTCTCCCTCATCGACCGGGTGGAGAAGGTGACCAGCGATGAAGCCATCGAGATGGCCCGCCGCCTGATGGAGGAGGAGGGGATCCTGGCCGGTATCAGCTCCGGTGCTGCGGTGGTGGCTGCCAGCCGTCTGGCCGAGCTGCCGGAATTTGCGGGCAAAACCATAGTGGTCATTCTGCCGAGTGCGGCGGAGCGTTACCTCTCCAGCGCCCTGTTTGCCGGGGTGTTCAGCGAGCAGGAACTGCAGCAGTAACTGATCGGAATCTTTCAAAACAGCGGCGCTCCCAGGAGCGCCGCTTCTTTATGGGCTAGACTCAACCCCTGTTAGTGTCACTTGATCCTTATTTTTTGGGGTAAAATAACAAGTTCCGGAGTGAGAAAAAAAGCAGACATTCCGCTCTAAATCTCATATCCTGTGCGGCGTCACGCGGTGTTTGCTGGCTGGGTATCACAAAGTAACAAAGTGTTATTTTTCGTTATAAAATAATTTCAGGCCAGTCCTGATGCGGCTTGTAGCCCAATAACTGAAAATTGCCAACCAGCGCGCCGATTACTGCACAGAAACTTGACCTGGATTAAACCATTGCGGGTCTGCTTTCGTTACTTTACAACATATCCATACTGACACGGTGGGTCAGGTTGCTTCAAAAACGACCAATCCACCAAAAAATATCAATAATATGGGGTGAAACCATGTACGAGAAGTCTGTTGTTATTACTGCTGAAAACGGCCTGCACACCCGTCCGGCAGCTCAGTTCGTGAAAGAAGCCAAAGAATTCCAAAGCGAGATCACTGTGGTCTCCGGTGGCAAGTCCGCCAGCGCCAAGAGCCTGTTCAAGCTGCAGACCCTGGGCCTGACCAAGGGCACCAACGTAACCATCCAGGCTGACGGCCCGGATGCCCAGCAAGCTGTTGAGAAGCTGGTTGCCCTGATGGACGAGCTGGAGTAATCCAGCTTTAGATTCCTCCCCCACAGTCGTTTTAATAGGAAGGATTATGATATCTGGCATTCTTGCGTCCCCCGGTATCGCATTCGGTAAGGCGCTTCTTCTTAAAGAAGATGAAATCGTTATCAATCAGGGCAAAATCTCTGCTGATCAGATTGATGGCGAGATCAACCGTTTCCTCGAAGCTCGTACCAAGTCAGCTGCCCAGCTGGAAGCCATCAAAGAGATGGCCGGTCGCACCTTCGGTGAGGAAAAAGAGGCCATCTTCGAAGGCCACATCATGTTGCTCGAAGATGAGGAGCTGGAAGGGGATATCAAATCCTTCATCAAAGAGAACAAGGCATCCGCCGACAAAGCCATCTATGAGGTGATCGAGCAGTACGCCAAGATGATGGCCGAGCTGGATGACCCCTATCTGCGCGAGCGCGCTACCGACTTCCGTGACATCGGTACCCGTCTGGTGAAGAACGTGCTGGGCATCGCCGTTGTCAACCTGAGCACCATCGACGAAGAGGTGATCCTGGTCGCCAAAGACCTGACCCCGTCTGAAACCGCTCAGATCAACCTGAAATATGTGCTGGGTTTCGTCACCGATATCGGTGGCCGTACCTCTCACACCTCCATCATGGCCCGCTCCCTGGAGCTGCCGGCCGTGGTAGGCACCAACGACATCACCGAGCGCGTCAAGAACGGTGACATGCTGGTGCTGGATGCGATCAATAACCAGATCATCATCAATCCGACCGCTGAACAGCTGAACGAAGCCAAGAAGTTCCAGGCTCAGTTCCAGGCCGAGAAAGATGAGCTGGCCAAGCTGAAAGATCTGCCTGCCATCACGCTGGATGGTCACCAGGTCGAAGTGTGCGCCAACATCGGTACCGTCAAGGATACCGAAGGTGCCATCCGCAATGGCGCCGAAGGCGTGGGTCTGTACCGTACCGAGTTCCTGTTCATGGACCGTGACGCGCTGCCGACCGAAGACGAGCAGTTCAAAGCCTACAAAGAAGTGGCCGAAGCGATGCCGGATCAGCCGATCATCGTGCGTACCATGGACATTGGCGGCGACAAAGAGCTGCCGTACATGAATTTCCCGAAAGAGATGAACCCCTTCCTGGGCTGGCGTGCCGTGCGTATTTTCTTCGACCGCGAAGACATCATGCACGCTCAGCTGCGGGCCATTCTGCGTGCGTCTGCCTTCGGCAAACTGCGCATCATGTTCCCGATGATCATCTCTGTCGAAGAGTTCCGTAGCCTGAAAGCTACCGTGGAGACGCTGAAAGCCGAATTGCGTGCCGAAGGCAAAGCCTTTGATGAATCCATCGAAGTGGGTATCATGATCGAGACCCCGGCCGCTGCCGTGATGGCTCATCATCTGGCCAAGGAAGTGGATTTCTTCAGTATCGGTACCAACGACCTGACCCAGTACACCCTGGCTGTCGATCGCGGTAACGAGATGATCTCCGCTATGTACAACCCGCTGTCACCCTCCGTCCTGACCCTGATCAAGATGGTTATCGATGCGTCCCACGCCGAAGGCAAGTGGACCGGTATGTGTGGTGAACTGGCTGGTGACGAGCGCGCCACCCTGCTGCTGCTGGGTATGGGTCTGGATGAGTTCTCCATGAGCGCCATCTCTGTACCGCGTATCAAGAAGCTTATCCGCAACACCAGCTTCGAAGATGTGAAGGCAATGGCTGACCAGGCATTGAGCTTTGCCACCGCTGCTGAAATCGAAGCGTGCGTAGATAACTTTATCAAGCAGAAGGCAGTCTGCTAAGATCGGCTGCAAACAGCGACAAATCATCTCTAGGAGCTTTTACTATGGGTCTGTTCGACAAACTGAAGAAACTGGTGTCCGACGATAGCGCTGATACCGGCGGCATCGAAATCTTCGCTCCGCTGTCTGGCGAAATCGTGCCGATCGAAGATGTGCCTGACGTTGTCTTCGCCGAGAAGATCGTGGGTGACGGTATCGCCATCAAGCCGGCTGGCAACAAGATGGTTGCTCCGTGCGACGGCACCATCGGAAAAATCTTCGAGACCAACCATGCGTTCTCTCTGGAGTCCGACTCTGGTATCGAGCTGTTCGTTCACTTCGGTATCGACACCGTTGAACTGAAAGGCGAAGGCTTCAAGCGTATCGCTCAGGAAGGCCAGCAGGTCAAGCGCGGTGATACCATCATCGAATTCGATCTGGCCGTTCTGGAAGCAAAAGCCAAATCTACCCTGACTCCGGTGGTCATCTCCAACATGGACGAGATCAAAGAGCTGGTGAAGATGACTGGTGCCGTGACTGTGGGCGAGACTCCGGTTATCCGCATCAAGAAGTAATGGTCGGCTGGCCTATGCCAGTTGCCGCAGTAAAAAACCGAAGCCTGGTGCTTCGGTTTTTTTATGGTTGCGTGCGAGCTTCCCTTTCTGGCTATCAGGCTATTGTGCCGAGATGACCACCCGGTTACGTCCCTGCTCCTTCGCCTGATAAAGGGCCCGGTCTGCCATCATCAGCAGATAGTCGATGCTCTCCTGACCCTTCATGCTGGCACACCCCAGACTGATGGTTAGCGCGATCTGTTTTCCTTGCCATGGCAAGCGGGTGGTACTGACATGCTGGCGCAGTTGTTCGGCGCGCCGTGCTGCCTGTTCAATGCTGCAGTCTGGCAGGATCAGCAGGAACTCCTCCCCGCCCCAACGGGCCAGACTCTCCCCCGGCAACAGCTGGCCCGCCATGGCGTGGGCGACGGCGCAGAGCGCGGCATCGCCCGCAGGGTGGCCGTAGCGGTCATTGACCTGCTTGAAATGGTCGATATCTCCCAACACCACCGAGAGGGGCTGGCCCTGCAACCAGAGAGCCTGCAGCTGTTGCTGGGCGCCACGCCGGTTGGTCAGTTCGGTGAGGGGATCGGTGCAGGAGAGGCGGCTCACCTCTTCTACCATGCATTGCAGGTCGTGGATATCGCGAAAGGTGACGATATGGCTATCCGGGATGGCATCTGCCCCCAGCTGGGCGGTGACGATAAACCAGCGAGAGTGGCCACTCTTGCATCGGATCAGCGCCGGCATCTCGGCGACCTCCAGTCCATGGTGCAGGCTCTGCTCTATCTGGTTATGCCAAGCCTGAATTACCGAGTTGCGATAGCTCTCATCGGGATAGGCGAGGTGAAACCAACTCTCCATGTCCGGCAGATCCTGCAGCTCATAGCCCAGCTGTTCGCGAAAGGCCCTGTTGAGGAAGAGATGGCGACGCAGGGGGATCCGGTCGAGTGACATATGACCCTGGCTGGCTGTCGACTCGGACACCAGGATTGGGAGCGGGATCACATCAAAGGAGCGAAACAGAATGTGCTCTAGTTGTTGGTCATCCATGGGCGAAAACGCGGCTCCCTGCTCTCCCGTTCGTCAGCCTACATTAGGTGAGAGACCGCAGCGGGTAAACTCATTTATCACTCTCCGGTGGTTGCCTGAGGGGACGATCGTAGCAACGGGAACATAAAAAAGCCGCTCACCTGGGTGAGCGGCTGTTGCCATCAGATCAGTGCAGTTCGCTATCAGGCTGGCTGCTTGCCATCTTCCGCGGGCGGCGGCAGGGCGGCGGAGTTGGACTCCACCTTCTGCTCTTCGCCCTGCATGTTCTTGATGTAGACATCCATCTGGTTGAAGGCGATCTCGATGCCGTTCTCGCGGAACAGTTGGTCGATCTTGCGGTTCAACTCGTCCACCGCCGGGTTGCGATCCCCCAGTTCGCTCACGAAGAAGCGCAGCTCGTGATCCAGCGTGCTGGCGCCAAAGGTGAGGAAGTAGACGATGGGGGCTGGGTCTTTCAGCACCCGGCTGTTTTCGTCGGCCGCCTGCTTGAGCAGGGTGCGGGTCAGCTCGAGATCCGAGCCATACGCCACGCCCACCCGTACGATCACCCGGGTGACGGTGTCACTCAGCGACCAGTTGATGAGCCGTTCTGTCATCAGCTGCTGGTTGGGGATGATCACCTCTTTGCGGTCGAAGTCGGTCAGGGTGGTGGCGCGAATGCGGATCCGCGAGACGGTACCGGAGAAGGAGCCGATGGTGACGGTGTCACCGATCCGCACCGGACGCTCGAACAGGATGATGATGCCGGAGACGAAGTTGGAAAGAATTTCCTTCATGCCGAAACCGATACCGACTGACAGACCACCCGCTACCCACTGCAGCTTGTCCCACTGTACGCCCATCATGGAGAGAGCGGTGAGGGAGCCAAAGCCGATCAGCACGTAGTTGAGCATGGTGGTGATGGCGTAGGCGGTCCCCTGAGCCAGGTTGAGCTTGGAGAGCACCAGCACCTCCAGCAAGCCCGGCAGGTTGCGCGCCAGTGACCAGGCACCGCCGAGCAGCAGGAAGCCGATCAGCACGTCACTCAGGCTGATGGGGAACAGCACGGCGTTGGCGCCGGTGCCTTCACTGCGGTGCCACAGCACCATGCTGTCGAGGTAGGAGAAGACCGCGACCAGATCGGACCAGAGCCAGTAGAAGGCGACACCGAAGATCAGCATCAGCACGGTACGGGTCAGACGCAGGGACTGCTGGCTGACATCCTCCAGGTCCATGGGCTGCTCTTCGATGGACTCGCCACCTTCCGCATCTTCCGAAGATTTGTGCTCACGCTTGGCCACCGCTCGGCGGTAGGCCAGACGACGGGCAGCCAGCTCCAGACCACGCAGGGCGGTGCGGTAGACTAGGCTCCAGATGATGATGAGGTAGAAGGATTCGATCAGGCGACCGGTCAGCTTCAGCGCGGTGTAGTAGTAACCGAGCACAGCCAGCACGATCAGCGCCACCGGCGCCAGCGCCAGGGCGATGGCGATCAGCGACTTCTGCATGCTCGCCTCGCCCTTGATGCGGGCGCGGGAGATGGGGAACACCAGATAGGCGGCCAGCCCCAGCAGGGTCAGGGTCATGGCCTGACCGATCACGTCGTTGCCCAAGGTGGAGGGTTCAACCACCGCCTTGGTTGCGAGCATGATGAGCGGCAGCAGTGGCAACCAGATGTAGCGCATGCTGTTGCGCTTGGCCTGCAGCTCCGCTTTCGGGATCCGGAAGTGGGTTTCGGCGATGCCGCCCGGGCGCATCACCGCCAGATAGACGCTGAACACCAGATAACCGAGGGCGAGGTTCAGGGTGATCTGGAACATCAGCTTGGGACTGAGCAGACCGCAGTAGGTGAGCAGCAGACCGCCAGCCAGAATGAACATGCTGCCCGGCAGGCGTTGCAGCACGGTATAGAGCAGGGCGCGCGGGGTGTGCCACTGGCTGTCTTGACGGAAACGGCCAAGGTCCTTGGTGATCTTCTTCTCGCGCTCAACCAGCGCCGGACGTTTCCAGACCAGCAGGCCGCCGATCAGCAGCAGCGGGAAGGCGAGCAGGGAGATCCCCAGCAGCTCTTCGCGCCAGCGTTTCCAGTCCGGTTTCAATACCCAGTCGGAGGCCTGTTTATAGGCCTGGGCGGGCCAGCTGATAAACCACTTGCTGTCGATGGGCTTGTTGCTGCTTACCCAGAAGATATGTTGCTGCAGGGTAAATTCGATAGAGGCATAGACCCGCGCCAGCTGCTGCTGGGTCAGCTGCAGGCTGATGGCGTTGGTGAGCTGGCTGTCGAGTTGGCGGTTGAGCTGGTCGAGCAGATTGATGCGGGTGTCGAGCAGCTTGGCAAGGCTCTCTTTGTCCTCCTCGCTCACCGGATCCTTGCTGCCGGCGATCAGATTGTCCAGATAGAGGTTCTTCTGGAACAGCTGGTCACGCTGCTGGCTCAGTTCAAACTGGGCCAGATGGAGATCGGCAATCTGCTCTTCCAGATTTTTGACGGCGATGGTGGGCGCCGCTTCCAGTTGCTGGTAGAGCTGATAGAGGATGCGCGATAGCAGCAGATTGCCCTTGAGCATCTGCACCTGTTCATTGAGGTTACGCTCGGTCTGGATGCCGCGCTCCAGCCAGCTCTTGGCTTGCAGGTTTTTTTGTACCAGCGAGTTGAGGCTGGTGGTGGCACCGATCAGCTGCTGGCTGAGCTGGTGGTTGAGTTCCTGCTCTTTTTGCACCAGTGGGCTGTCTTCGGTCGCCACCAGTTCACCGGTCTGCTCGGCGGTTTTTTCTGTGTCGCCGAGGCGCTTGGCGCTGCTCTGATCCTGCAACAGCTGCAGTTTCTGCTCTTCGCTGGCGAGACGGGCACTCTGGTAGTCGCGCTGCTTGATCGCCAGATCCTGCATGCTGGTTCGGTTATCCAGCTCCTTTTGCAGGTGGGCCAGTTGCAGGTCGAGCAGGGCCAGCTCGGCACCGAGCTTCATCTTCTCGGCGCTGGAGACGCTTTCACCGGCGTTGAGGCGGGTACGGATCTCCTGACTGCGCTGGTAGGCACGGCTCATGCTGGCCTGGGCCCGCTCCGGCAGGGTCTGCAAGCTGGTGAGCTGGCTGCCGATGGCGCCGAGGGCCTCCTGGGCCGCCTGCATGTTGGCCAGCACTTCCGGCTGACGGCTGTCGAGCTCTGCCAGACTCATGCTGGCGTATTCGCTCTTGATCTGCTCGGCACTCTTGCCCTTGGTCAGGGCATCGAGCTTGGCGCTGATCTCTCTGAGCTCGGTGGGCAGGTTGCGGATCCGCTGGGCCTGGGTTTTGGCCTTCGCCTCTTCCTTGTCGATGCTGTCGAGCAGTCCGAGGGTTTCGGTCAGCAACTTCTGATCCGCTTGCTGACTGACGGTCAGGGTCTCTGATTTACCCAGACCATCCAGCGCTCGCTGAACTGCGTTGCGAGAGGGGACATCTTGCGCCATGGCTTGCGGCACGCAGAGGCTGGCGAGGAGACAGAGCAGCGGCAACAGGGTGGCCGAGACTCTTTTAAAACGTATTGAGGGCATATAACTTCCGGGTTATTACGCGATATTCGGGAGATTTCCCGCATAGATTAAATTCGCGTGGATTCTAACACCGGGCTTGTCAGGTAAGCAGGGGGGAGGGACAAAAAAAACGGCGCCCGCAGGCGCCGTTTTCAACTCGTTCAGCTCTGATTAAAGAACGTGAACAGAAGCGGTGTTGGTTGTGCCGCTCGGTACCAGAGCACCGGAGACCATCACAACTACGTCACCTTTCAGACCCATGCCGATTTCCAGCGCGGCTTCTTTACCGATGCGATAGAAATCGTCGGTAGAGGCGATGCTGTCAACCACGTGGGCAACCACACCCTTGGTCAGAACCAGCTGGGCAGCAGTTTTCTTGTTGGTGGTGATCGCCAGGATCCAGGCTTTCGGGAAGTACTTGCGAATGGCCTTGGCAGACTTGCCGCCTTCGGTAGCGACCACGATCAGCGGGGCGTCCAGCTTCTCGGAGGTCTCTACGGCGCCTTTACATACGGCTTCGGTGATGCGCAGCTTGTTGCTGTCGTTGGCAGCAGACAGGTTGGACGGCATCACGGCATCGGTACGCTCGCA
>NZ_JAAKNE010000049.1:0-28375 GCF_049170755.1 Aeromonas sp. 604176 | reverse complement strand
GGCATGGAAGACATCTGCGAAGTGACTTTCTACAACGAGAAAGCCATCTCCGTAGAACTGCCGACCACCATCGTGCGCGAAGTTGAGTACACCGAGCCGGCTGCCCGTGGCGACACCTCCGGTAAAGTGACCAAGCCTGCCCGTCTGAAAGGCACTACCTACGAGCTGGCTGTTGCCGCTTTCGTAGAGATCGGTGACAAGATCGAAATCGATACCCGCACCGGCGAATTCAAGCGTCGCGTCAACTAATTGACCGCTTTGAATTGATTGCAAAAAAGCGAGCCAACGGCTCGCTTTTTTATTGCCTCCGGGTTGCCATCACACCGCCCACCTTCAGAAAATCCCGCCGCCGCCGCTAACCCAGATAACCGGGGGAGCACACTATGGCCAGATTATCCTTATCACTGCTGTTATTGACCTTGCTGGCTGGCCATGGGGCAGAGGCGAGTGAGGTTGCGCCCCCCGTTGCCGAACCTATGCCCCTCGACCATTGGCAAGCCAGCGACTGGAAAGGGTTGCCCGATGCTACCCAAATCGACAAGCAGACAGTGCTGTTCGCCAAACACGACAGTGAAAACTATCTGGGGCTCGCCATTTTACTACCCGACTGGCAGCGCAGCGGCCAGCTCTGGCAACTGACTCGCGCCCTTGGTCGACTGGGCTTTGATACCCTGCTGCTGCTCCCCTCCCCCCAGCAGACCGAACTGGACCCAGCCGCCGAGAAAAAAGCGAAAAACAGCGATGCATTTCGCAAGCAGTTTGCCGAGCGGATCAGCAAGCTGGCGGATGCCAAGCTGCAGGAGGGGGGCTTCAAGCTGATCCTGGCGCAAGGTACCGGCGCCGCCTGGACAGCCAACCTCATCGCCAGCGAACAGTTGCCCGCCCCCGACGCGCTGGTGCTGCTCGATGGCTTCTTCCCCAACCAACAGAGCAACCAGACCCTGGCCAAACAGGTGGCTCAAGCAGCCATCCCCACACTCGATCTCTATCAGGAGGATGGCGGTCGCTGGCCCCTGCTAGCCGCCGAGGCCCGCAAAAGCGAGAGCCGGCGCAGCAACAAGCTCAACTATCGCCCCTATGCCCTGATGGAGCTGGAGGAAACCCCCACCCGCATTCAGGGCTGGCTCAACCATCTGGGCTGGCTCTAAACCAGCCGTCACCGTGGCGCAATAAAGCGCGCGCCAGCTCACATCTGCCGGATAAAGCCCAACCCTGCCACGGCGGCGGGCTGGCCCTGACTGCATCCTCTTTGGCATCATGGCCTCTCGAACCTGAACAATGGCAGGAAGGCCCATGCAGCAGATTGTGTTTCTCGACAGCGATACCCTGGATGCGGGCATCACCCTGCATCACCCCGACTTCCCCCACCACTGGCAGAGCTATCCAAGTACTACCCCGGAACAGGTGGTGGAACGGCTCAAAGATGCCAGCATCGCTATCATCAACAAAGTACGGATCGGCGCCGCCGAACTGGCCCAGCTGCCTGAGCTCAAACTCATCGCCCTGGCCGCCACCGGCAGTGACAACGTGGATCTGGAAGCGTGCCGCGCCGCCAACGTCGGGGTGTGCAATATCCGCAATTACTCGGGCCCCTCGGTGCCGGAGCATGCCATGGCGCTGATGCTGGCCCTGTCGCGCAACCTCTTCTGCTGGCGCCAGTCGCTGCTGGAGGGGCGCTGGCAACAGAGCGGCCAGTTCTGCTTTTTCGACCACAACATCATGGATCTGCACGGCAAGCAGCTTGGCATCATCGGCAAAGGGACGCTCGGACAGGCGCTTGGCGAGCGGGCCAAAGGCATGGGGATGACGGTACGCTACGCCCAGAGCCAGGTCGGCGCCAGTCACGATGAGGATCGCCTACCCCTCGACGAGTTGCTGCAAAGTTCGGATGTGATCAGCCTGCACTGCCCGCTCACCCCCTACACCCGCAACCTCATTGGCGAGCGGGAGCTGGATCTGATGAAACCGGGCGCCCTGCTGATCAACGTCGGCCGTGGCGGACTGGTGGATGAGGAGGCGCTGCTGCAAGCGTTGGCCAACGGCCGCCTCGGTGGCGCCGGTTTCGATGTGGCGAGCGTCGAACCCCCGCCCCCCGACCATCCCTTGATGAAGGCGCTGCAATACCCCCACTTCATTCTGACCCCTCATGTGGCCTGGGCCAGCGAGGAGTCGATGCAGCGTCTCGCCGATCAGCTGATCGACAACATCAACGCCTTTGCCGCCGGTCGCCGCCAGCACCGGCTGGTGTAACCGCACGAGCGAGTAACCGCAAAATCGAGTGACTACACCATGCAAAACGGGGCCAACAGGCCCCGTTTTGCATCTTTCGCACTCACTGCGCGCACATCAATCGTCGTCGTGCCATCTGTGCTTCTTGTGCTTTTTGTGGTGCTTGTGATGGTGATGATCGTCGTCATCATCGTAATAGCGATCCTGGCTCTTGTGGCCATCGCCGGTCTTGGCACCGATGGCCGAACCGCTCGCCCCGCCGACCCCGGCGCCGATCAGCTGACCGGTATCACCACCGACACTCTTGCCGATGGCGGCACCGCCCAGCGCCCCCACCGCGCCGCCAAGGGCCGCTTCATTCTTGTTGCCCTTGTTGGCCGTCGCCGCACCACCGGCTGCGCCGCCAATGGCCGCACCTACCAGCGCACCGGTATCTCCCCCCAGCTCCTTGCCGATCATGGTGCCCGCCACCCCGCCCGCCCCGCCACCGAGAATGGTGTTGAGAGTTTCCGAACCGTGGGCCGCAGTGCTGCCCAGCAATAACGCCCCCAGCAGAGCCAGAGCACCGATGCCACGCGTACTCATATCCATGGATACTCCTGTCAAACCTGATTAATAATCAGCAGCACTATACAAAGAGCTATCAGGTTCGCCAGCCAACAGAAAACAGGGATGCGACAGTCGATGGCAGTACAGTCACAGCCAACACAGGAAGAGTAGAATCAACCTATTGAATTAAAACGTGAAAATGAACATTGAACCAAACAGTCACGACAAAGTGACCGATAACCTGGCAGCCGCGTCCTGTCGAATAGTCAGCGCGCTGGGACAAAAGCTGTCAGTCAAGGGCCCCTGCCACCCCTTCAGCCAGGTGCCAGCAGTTACGGCCAGCCTCCTTGCTGCGGTAGAGGGCTGCATCAGCCCGCTCGAAGATAGGGCCGGCGGCAGGAGAATGGCAGGCGCCGCCAGCACTCAGGGTGATCGGCCCATGGTGTTCACGCCACTGTTGCTGACGCACCAGTTCAAGCAGACAACCGAGTTTCTCCGCCAACTCATCCTGTGGCTGTTGCAGCAGAGCGGCAAATTCATCCCCGCCTATCCGGTAAACCGTACTCACCCCCAGCACATCAGCAAGACAGTTGGCCACCCGACACAGCACCTGATCGCCGAAGGCATGGCCCTGGCTGTCGTTGATCCCCTTGAAGTGATCGACATCAAACAGCAGCAGCCAGAAGCACGCCCCCCTCTGCTCCAGTGCCGCCTTGTGCTGCTCGAAGGCTCGTCGGTTCATGATACCGGTCAGGGGATCCCGCAACAGCGCATCCTGCCCCTTGAGAAAACTGGCCCTGACCTGATCGATCTCGTTCAGGCTACGCCTCACGAACCAGGTCTTGGGCTCACTGACAGGCGCTGAACGCTCCAGATCGCGCACGATGCCGGTCAATGAGCCCGACACCAGCTCCTGCTCCTGGCGGAAGATCCGCACCAGCAGACTCAGGCTGCAACACCAGATGGCAAACAGAGAGAGCAGTGGAAAAACCACCATCTGCAACGCATCGTAGAGGCTGTCACGAAACAGTACTGGCGGCAGATAGATGTTGAGATCCCAACCAATATCCGCCAGCTCGCGCTTGATATACGTCCCATGCCACAGCACATCCAGGCCGAGCCACTGCTGATTCTGATGCTGCTTGATGGTGTTGGCCGCCAGCAGATCCATATTGCTGCCCACTACCAGCTGATCAGTGTCACGCAAGGTCAGATAGAGTGCCGCCTGATTACTACCGACCGTGCGCTGCAGCGCCTGCTGCAGCGAGTCGAATGACATGTCAACCATCAGCAGACCCAGCAACTGCCCCTGCTCATCCCTCACCCGTTTGATCAGGCTGAGAATCAGCTCCTGAGTATTGTATTCAGGGTAGGGGCCAAACCAGACGGGCTCGTCGCCCGGCATGGCGGTCACCTGATACCAGGGGCGCAGCGCTGCCTTATAACCTGGGGGCGCGAGCCACTCCGGGTAACTGTCGATGCGATCCGCTTTCAGGTTGTAAAAGTAGATATAGTGGTTGCCGGGCTTGATCTGATGGGCAATAGCCCAGATGGGAGAGTCGGCCGGCTCGCCGCGGGCTATCTTCTCCTTGTCTAGGGAGCCCTCCAGCACTGCCAGTTGCCGCTCATTGACCTTCACCATCTCGTGGATCAAGGACGCCTCAACGGAGGAAGCCATGTGACCGAAGCCGGATACCGTCATGTCGATATCCCGCAGATAGCTGGCAATGGCCATGATGATAGTCACGATCAGGATCAACAAGCCAAGCAGTGCGGAGAGGGGGGCCAGCACATAGTAACGCTTGTTGAGATACGAGCGGCTCACATGACATCCGAACAGGGGAAAACATAGCGGGATTGTGCGAGAGAAAGGAGAGTGAATCATTGATTAATATCACTTCAACGCCCCTTTAATGACATTTCCAATACTAACAAAACATCAAGGTTCGCAAACGAATATCAACTGACAGGAAAAACGCTAGTTACCCCGGGTTAACCCCGCTCTGCATTGCGGGTGTTATAGTCTATACCTGACGCGGCCGGCGCTGGACAAACCGTCCATCACCGGCTGCAACGCCAAGCAGAACAAGGAGATGTTATGAGCAGTCCGTTTATCGAACAGATCAAAGCACGTCGTACCATCTATGCCCTGGGCAGCCAGGTGTCCCATACACCGGAACAACTGACGGCCCTGATCCAGGATGCCATCAGGCACAGCCCCTCCTCCTTCAATTCCCAGAGCTCCCGCGCCGTCATCCTGTTTGGCGCCCAGCACCATAAGCTGTGGGATATCGTCAAAGCCGAGCTGAAAAAGATCGTGCCGCCGGAGGCCTACGCCCAGAGTGAGGCCAAGGTGGATGGCAGCTTCCGCGCAGGTTTCGGCACTGTGCTGTTCTTCGAAGACACCGACGTCATCAAGGATCTGCAGCAAAAGTTTGCCCTCTATGCAGACAACTTTCCCATCTGGTCGGAACATGCCACCGGCATCGCCCAGTTTGCGGTCTGGACCACCCTGGCCCAGGAGAAGATCGGCGCCTCCCTGCAACACTACAACCCCCTCATCGACGAGGCGGTACGCAAGGAGTGGAACCTGCCAGCCAGCTGGCTGCTGCGTGCCCAGATGCCCTTTGGCAGCATCCAGCAACCGGCCGGCGACAAGACCTTCATCGACGATGCCACCCGTTTCCGCGTTTTCAAATAACGGCCAGATAGCAAAACGCCCCCGCATCTCGGGGGCGTTTTTATTGCGACATCAAGAGTTCGGATAGCGATGGTTCATACCGCAATCTGCGGTCGTCACGCACTCGCACCACAGCTCAGGCGGGCAGCGTCACCAGCAGGGATGTCTCTCCAGGTTCCACCTTCACCTCGTGCCAGCCTCAGCCGTGCTGACTACTTAGCTGTTCGATAATGGTGGCGCGCAGCAGGGCTCGCCCTTCGTCGATGCGAGTTGATCGGGAGAGTCCTTTCGCCCACATCAGCGCCAGGGTTCGACTCAGCACTGGCTCGTGCAGCGCCACGACTTTCAGCTGGGGATCGCGCAGGTTCGCGGCATAGAGTCCGGGCAGGATAGCAACTGCCAACCCTGAGCGCACCAAGCCGTAAAGCGTCTCGACATAATCTGTGGTGTATCTGGGCTTGAGCCCGGGCAACTGGCTCTGGGCCAGTCCGTTGACCTGCCGGCTGACGTTGCCTCTGGCAAAAAGGGCGATGTCGCGGCGGGTCAGCTCATGCCAGCTGATGGCCTCTTCCCCTGCCAGCGGATCCTGCTGGTTGATCACCGCCACCAGCGCATCGTCCAGCAGCGGCGTCACCTCCAGCGAGTCGGGCAACTCGCCATCCAGCACGCCAATTCCCGCATCCAGAGCCCCCTCGGCCAGCGCCTGCAACAGACCGTCGTTGGTGTGATCCTGAAACTCGACCCGCAAGCCCGGAAATTGCTGCTGCAGACGGGCGGCCGCCAGCGGAAACATCAGGGTGCAGGCCGACGGGATCAGACCGATGCGCAGGGTGCCATCGCCCCCTTCGACCATCACCTGCTGCATATCGGAAAAAGCGGCGTGGGCTACATTGAGCAGCCCCTTGGCGTGGGGCAGGATCGCCTCCCCCTGTTCGGTCAGGGTAACCGCCTGCGCGGTACGGTGAAACAGTTTACCGCCAAGCACAGATTCAATCTGGCGCAGGGCACTGCTCAGGGCGGGCTGGCTGATGGCCATCTGATTGGCCGTTTCGGTGAAGTGGCGCAGCTGGGCCAGCGTGACAAAATACTGGATCTGCTTGAGAGAGAGCGCAGGCAGACGGCGCCAGGGTTCGGACATGAAATCGACAACCGGAGAAAAACGTTTACAGCAGCATAACCCTTTCTTATCCAGTTATAAATTCTTTGCGCTATGCACGAACCAATCCCCTCCCTAAAGTGGGCCCATTATTCCCCTTGTCAGGCCATCTCCTTCATGTGTGAACAAGATGCATCCCTCAACTTGCGCCGCCGCGCCGTGCAGGCTGCCCTCGGCGAAGCCCCCTTCGATCTGCTGCTGACCAACGCCAACCTGATCGACATGGTGACCGGCGAGATCCGCCCCGTCGACGTGGGGCTGGTCGGCCCGCTGATTGCCAGCGTCCATCCGGTCGGCTCCTTCCAGCAGGCACGCGAGACCCACGATCTGGCCGGCGCCTATCTCTCGCCCGGTCTTATCGACAGCCATGTCCATGTGGAGAGCTCCCACCTGACGCCGGAGCGCTACGCCGATGTGGTGGTCGCGCAGGGCACCACCACCATCTTCTGGGATCCCCACGAACTGGCCAATGTGCTCGGGCTGGCGGGGGTGCGCTATGCCATCGACGCCAGCCGCAACCTGCCGCTGCGGGTCATCTGCGCCGCCCCCTCCAGCGTTCCCTCGACGCCGGGTCTCGAGATGTCGGGCGCCGACTTCCATGGCCCCGAGATGGCGACCATGCTGGAGTGGCCGGAGGTGGCGGGGATCGCCGAGGTGATGGACATGCAGGGGGTGCTGGGCGGCAGCGAGCGGATGACCGGCATCCTGCACGCCGGTTTGCAGCGCAATGCCCTGATTGAGGGACACGCCCGGGGCTTGTGTGGTCACCGGCTGCAAGCCTATCTGGCTGCCGGAGTCAGCTCGGATCACGAACTCACCTCGGCTGCCGATGCGCTGGAGAAGCTGCGGGCCGGGCTCACCCTCCAGCTGCGCGGCTCCCACCCCTACCTGCTGCCGGAGATCGTCGCTGCGCTGAAACAGCTGCCCCACCTCTCCTCCCAAATCACCCTCTGTACCGACGATGTGCCGCCCGACATGCTGCTGGAGAAAGGGGGCATGATTGCGCTGGTCAAACTGCTGGCAGAGCTGGGGCTGGCGGTGCCCGACGTGCTGCGGATGGCCACCCTCAATGCCGCCATCCGCCTGCAGCGCAACGATCTGGGGCTGGTTGCTGCCGGCCGCTGCGCCGACCTGGTGGTGTTCGACAACCTCACCGATCTCAACCCGATCTGGGTCTACAGCCGCGGCCAGCGGGTCGCCCGCCATGGCGCCATTCTCAACCCCTCCGAGCCTGTCGCAGGTTGTCAGGCGCCGCGCGATACCATGCAGATCCCCCTGCGCACGCTGGAGGAGTTCATCATCCGGGTGCCCGGGCTGACTGCGGGTCGTGCCCGCTTCAAGACCATCAAGGGGGCTCGCTTCACCCAGTGGAGTGAAACCGAGGTTGAGGTTCGGGATGGTCAGGTCATCGTGCCTGCGGGATTTAGCCTCATCTCGGTGCAACACCGCCATGGCCGCCATCAGGCGGGCACCCGGCTGGCACTGCTGGAGGGGTGGGGCGAACTGCAAGGGGCCATCGCCACCAGCTACTCCCACGACTCCCACAATCTGGTGGTGCTGGGGCGCGACCCGCAAGAGATGATGCTGGCCGCCAATACCCTGATCGCCAGCGGGGGCGGCATGGCGGTCGTTCAGCAGGGTAAGGTGCTGGCTCACGTTGCCATGCCCATCGCCGGCATGCTCTCCGACCTGCCAGCCAGCGAGCTGGCCGCCAGCTTCCACGCCCTGCGCGAAGTGAGCGGCAAGGTGGTGGAGTGGGAGCCCCCCTACCGGGTCTTCAAGGCCATCGAAGGAACCTGTCTTGCCTGCAATGCGGGGCCCCATCTGACCGATCTCGGCCTCACCGATGGCCTGACCCGCGAGATTGTCGATCCCTTCATCTGCTGCTGGCCCCACGATGCCAGCCAAGCCGATTAACCTCGAGGAGAACAGCGTGAACCCTGTCGCCATTATTCTGGACACCGACCCCGGCATCGACGATGCCGTTGCCATCGCCGCCGCCCTGTTTCATCCCGGGATCGAGCCGGCGCTCATCACCACGGTCGCCGGCAACGTCGATGTCAGCAAGACCACCCGCAACGCCCTGCGCCTGCTGCACTTTTTCGGCAAAGAGGTGCCGGTGGCACAGGGGGCCAGCCAACCCCTCGTGCGCCCCCTCGACAATGCCAGCCATATCCACGGCCACTCCGGCCTCGATGGTTACGAGTTTGCCGAGCCCGGGCAACAGCCGCTGCCAGAGCATGCCGTCGAAGCCATGAAGGCCACCCTGCTCGCCAGCGAACAACCCATGACGCTGGTGCCAATCGGGCCGCTGACCAATATCGCCCTGCTGCTCACCCTGCACCCCGAGTGTCGGGAGAAGATCGCGCGGATCGTGCTGATGGGCGGCTCGGCCGGTCGGGGCAACCACACCCCCAATGCCGAGTTCAATATCTACGTGGATCCCGAGGCGGCCCACATCGTCTTCAGCAGCGGCCTGCCCATCGTGATGTGCGGACTCGATGTCACCAGCCGGGCCACCCTGACCGGCGAGATGATTGCGGCGCTGCCCGCCCTCAACCGCACCGGCGCCATGCTCCACGCCCTGTTCGGCCACTATCGCGGCGGCAGCATGCAGACCGGGCTCAAGATGCACGATCTCTGCGCCATCGCCTATCTGGTGCGCCCCGATCTCTTTATCACCCGGGCCTGCCATGTGGCTATCGAGACCCGGGGTGAACACACCCTCGGCACCACCTCGGTGGATATCAACAACCGGCTCAAGCGAGCGCCCAATGCCGAGGTATGCCTCGATATCGACGTGCCCGGATTCAGGGCCTGGTGCATGGAGACCCTTGCCCGCGCCATCTGATCCCGAACCGCCAGCTCGCTGGCCCATTCACATCAAGAAGAGAGTGTTGGAAACATGCTGGAAATACTTGTCAGCACCCTGATCCTGGTCATCTGCGGCTATCTCATCGCCAAAAACTACGATGCCAAGATAGTGCTGTTTGGCGCCGGACTGCTGCTGATGTTTGCCGCCGTCGGACTCGGCCACCCCCTGCTGCCTGCGGCGCAGAGCAGCGGCCTCAGCTGGCTTGATCCCTTCGTCCAGATCAAGCAGATCTTCATCAGCCAGATGGGCAATGTCGGTCTCACCATCATGGTGCTGTTCGGCTTCTCCAGCTACATGAGCCACATCGGCGCCAACGACGTCACCGTCATGCTGCTGACCCGCCCCTTGAGCCGTATCCGCTCCCCCTACCTGCTGGTGCCGGTGATTTTCCTGCTGGGCAACCTGCTCTCGTTGGTTGTACCGAGCGCTGCCAGTCTGGCGGTGTTGCTGATGGCGACCCTCTATCCGGTGCTCAAGGCGTCGAACATGTCCTCCCTTACCGCGGGGGCCGTCATTGCCACCACTGCCACCATCATGCCCAGCCCGCTGGGGGCCGATAACGTGCTGGCCGCCCAGAAGCTGGGCATCCCGCTGGTGGAGTACATCGTCTCCTACCACGCCCCCATCTCGCTGCCAACGCTGGCGTTGATGGCAGTAGTGCACTACTTCTGGCAAAAGGCGATGGACAAGCGCCAGCAGGCGCGCGGCGGACTGGAGGAAAAAGAGGAGTCGCTCGCCGTTCCGACCGGCTTGCCGCCCGCCTACTACGGCCTCTTTCCGGTGCTGCCACTGGTGCTGGTACTGCTGTTCGGTATCTGCTTCACCCATATCTCCCTCGGGCTGGTGGAGATCACCTTCGTCTGCCTGCTGCTCACCATAGGGGTGGAGCTGCTGCGCAAAGGCAATATCAAGGAGACCAGCAAGGAGTTCGCCATCTTCTTTACCGGCATGGGCACAGGTCTGGCTCAGGTGGTCTCGCTCATCGTGGCGGCCAGCATGCTGGTGGAGGGACTGAAAGCCATCGGCATCATCGATACCCTGGTCGATAGCGTGAAACACATCGACGGCGTCGGCTCCATCTTGATGTTCTTCTTCTCCGGTACGGCGGCGCTGATCGGCTTTATCAGCGGCAGTGGGCTGGCAGTCTTCTACTCCTTTATCAACATCATTCCCGAGATCACTGAGAAGGTCGGCGTCAACAGTGTCGCGGTGGCCCTGCCGATGCAGCTCACTGCCAACCTGATCCGATCCATGTCGCCGGTCGCCGCGGTGATCATCGTCATCGCCTCGATCACCGGCAGCAATCCCATCGAGATCATCAAGCGCACCTCGGTGCCCATCATCTCGGGCATCATCTGCTGCATGACCCTCTCCTACCTGCTGTTCAGCTAAACCAGCTCCATCTGCAGGCGATCAATCCGGTCGCCTGCAGACGGTTTTTTACCTCCGGTTGAAAGTGAACCCACTGCATGTAAACGCCCGGAAGATAATCGGTGGGGATCGTCTATAACTTTTGCGACCAAGAGCCACATACGCCTGAGTAACTGACCGCCAGCCATCAGGCTCAGCCCCCTAATTCAACTCCCAGAGCTCTCGTGCCGTCATTCTTGGTTGGCGCCCTGCATCGACAGCATCACCAGCAAGGACTCGCCTTTCCCTGACACCACTCTCACCTCGCGCCAGTCGCGGATCACCGCCACCACCGCAGGGTTGAGCGGTGCATCGCCCCCCACCTGTACCACGGCGCAGCCTGCACGCAGGGCGCTCTCAATACCGGCCGGGGCATCCTCAAATACCAGACAGCGAGCGGGTGGCACGCCAAGCCGTACAGCGCCCAGCAGATAGGGCTCGGGATCGGGTTTGCCATTGACCACCGCTTCGGCTCCCACCAACACGTTAGGCAGCGGCAAACCGGCACAATTCAGGCGATGGCGGGCAACCCGCTCACCAGCGGAGGTCACGATGGCCCAATGCTGTGGCGGCAGGTGGCGCAGCAACTCGCCAGCTCCTGCGATGGCGTCGCCGCCGGTATGCAGCATCTCCAACTCATCAAGCCGCGCGACCTATCGCTCCACATCCAGTTGCGGAGCCAGCGACCGGATCACCTCGCGCGAACGCATACCGTGACACATCGCCAACACCGGCTCGGGATCGAGCAGATGTTCACGACACCAGAGCTGCCATACCTGCTCCACATCGCCGGTCGAGCAGACCAGGGTGCCATCCATATCGAGCAGCAGGGCGGATACCGACAGGGAGATCGTGTTCATGCCAGCACTCATACAGACACTCATACAGGCACCCCGGCCAGCTCGGGCAGAGAGCCAGAGAGCGCATCGGCAAAGGCCTGCTGCTGGGCGGCACGCTCATAACAGGCGAGCGCCTGCTCGGTACTGCCAGCCCATACCTGCAGCGGGCCGACCACAAACCCCTGTTGCAACAGGCTGGCGAGCAGCTCCCCAGTCTCCGGGGCCGCCAACGGCTGAGCCAGCACCAGCTTGCCCTTGATCAAAAACAGATAACGTTGGGTAGACATGATATGGCTCCTTGTTCCGGTTCAGAGGAGGGCGATTCCCCCCTTGACGAGCCATTAGAACAAGGCGATTAGATAATTTATAATCAATAAATCGCCACTTTGGATAACCAATTGGAATGAAATTCGACTTGAGGCAACTGCAGGCGTTTGTGACGCTGGCCGAGACCGCCAACTACCGGGAAGCGGCCAATCGCCTCTTCATTACCCAACCGGCCCTCACCAAGCAGATCCAGGGGCTGGAGCAGACGCTGGGCTGCACCCTGTTCAAGCGGGGCCGCCATGGTGCCGAGCTGACGGCGCTCGGCGCCCAGCTGCTCACTCAGGCAAGCGCACTGGTCAAACACGGCAGGGAGTTTGAACGTCACGCGCTGGCAGTGGCGAGTGGCGTGGCCGGTCGGCTCAAGATTGGGTTTGGCCTGTCGAGTTTCGCGCTGGCCCCTGCGCTGGTGGCCCGCTTCAAACAGCAGGTCACGGACGTGATGGTCCATCTTCAGGATATGCCCTCCGCGATCCAGCAGGAGCAGCTGCTCTCCGGCCAGTTGCAACTTGGTTTTATGCGTCGGCCAGAGACTCCGCTGTTGCAGGAGCATCGGCTGCTGACCGACCGGCTGGTACTGGCGGTGCCAACCCGGATGACCCAGCCAGATCCGTCATCGTTTGACGTCCAGCAGGCACTGACCAGTCAACCCCTGTTGCAGATGGTGGGCTACCGTTGTCCCGGCCTAACCCGGCAGATCGCCGGGTTTCTCGGCGCCAACCGGCTGACCGGCATGGTTCAAGAGGCAGAGGATATTCAGACTCTGGTGGCATTGGTTGCGGCAGGCATAGGTAATGCCATCCTGCCGCACAGCGTCAGCTTTATCGCGGGCCCGGACGTCACCCTCTATCCCCTCTTTGGCCCCTGTTCCGAGTGGGAGATAAGTCTGGTGTGGAACCCCGCCTTTGCCGACCCGATCCGCGATCGCTTCGTGCAGCTGGTCCTCGATCCCCATCCCGCACCGCACCCAGCCACAATCGATCGCTGACCCAGCCAAAAACTCCCGCAGACGGAACCAGGAGAAGATAGCGCTCAGCAATCGAGATGAATTAATCGGGCCTTTGTGAATCAAAGCATTTCAATTAACACACCACTGATCTTCACAGGGGATGCCATCTCCTTCCCCATCCATCTTGGTACCAGGGCAGTTTTGTAAAAACCAGGTTGCCTCCTCGCAGGAGGTCATCTGGGAGCAATGCTGCCGACCATCACACTGACGAATAAAGGTCGTTGTCTGTGGCGTGCTGACCGAGGTGCTGATCTCCTCCTGATTGAAAGATGAGACCGGCAATGGCGCCATCGACTCGGCCGAGAAACGGGAATAGATGGAAAAGAGGCCGACGAGCACCAGCAGGGGGATCAGTTTGCCACTCCAACTGCTCTTGCGACGTCGATAGGGGTTACTTCGCTCTCTGGTCGAGGTGGGTCGTGGCGGCTGACTTGCCGCCCGAAATGCAGGCGCCGCCGATGATGCGGCTGATCTTGCTGCTGATGGTGCGGCCGACGGCACTGCATCCGCCAACGTGAGCGGGCGATCGGGGAAAAAAACCTGTAACGCCCTCGGTTTGCCATCCTGGCCACTGCCGATCAGATAGGTGACACGCTCCCCCGGCTCGGGCAAGCGACCATCTGATTGCAGCGCCGTAACATGCACAAACAGCCCTGCACTGCGTGATCCATTGATTATCTGCTCGGCGCCATTTTGCTCCGGCGTAATAAATCCAAAGCCGCGCGCCTCGTTCCAGCTCGCGATCCGTCCCTGATAACGCATCTGTCCATCCTTGTTGTTATCCATGTGAGCACTATATTGCCCGACAATCATGTTGCCCAAAAGCGCTGCGGCCCGACAGAGGGCCGCTGAGTCAATCTCAACACGGTGCTCGGGTGCTGCCTGCGTTAAGGATCAAGCCAGCCGGGACACCTTGATGATCTCGGCGATACGGCCCAGCATCCGCAGCGAGGTGTGATGCTCGGTGGCATCTGCGGCGGCGCAGGCATCCTCCAGAATGGTGATGGCGTAGTCGCGATCGTGACCATCCCGCGCCGCCGCCTGAATGGCCCAGCTAGTGCTCACCCCGCACAGATAGAGGTGGTCGATGTGATTGGCCCGCAGCGCAGGCTCCAGCGCCGTGCCATAGAAGGGACTGACCCTGGGTTTGGTCAGCACCAGATCGCCGGGCTGCACATCCAGATCAGGATGAAAGTCGGTGCCGCTGTCAGCCAAAGAGAGCGCACCCTGCTGGTGAGCGCGACCAAACATGGGGGAGCCTTTGGGTTGCAGCTGATAGCCGCCGTCAAAGCCCACCTTGATCAGCACCACCAGCCAGCCGTGGGCGCGGGCATGGGCCAGCGCCTGATTGGCATGCGCAATGGCATCCTGCTCCACCACGTGGGCTGCGGAGGCGGCAATGCGCCCGTCGGGATGGGCAATATCGTTGATAAAATCGATCACCAACAGTGCCTTGTTCATCACCTTTGCTCCTTCGCGAATTCAGCCCGTGTTACCTGGTTTCTACCTGTCAAACCAGCCCCAGTGCATAGCGCAGCGCCATCTCCTTGAGCGGGCCCGCCTTGTCCGCCAGATTGAGAGCAAGATTGCGGGCCAGCTTGAGCGGGCCAATCTCGTTGCTGAATACCCCGTAGAAGAGATCCATTCCCGACTGCATCAGCAGGTTGTCGGGGCGACGGCGTCGCTCGTAACGCTCGGCCAACGCCAGCTGATGCCAGTCGGCGCCAACTCCTTGCAGCAGATCAGCCCAGCAGGCCACATCCTTGAAGCCGAGGTTGACCCCCTGCCCCGCCAGCGGGTTGATGGTGTGGGCAGCATCGCCAAGCAGCACCACCCGACCGACGTGATAGTCGTTGGCGTGGCGACGCACCAGCGGGAAACTCCCCTTGCCGGTGACGGTAAATCCGCCGAGCCGGCTTGGGAAGTGGCGGCGCACTTCGGCGGCAAGCCCTTCGTTGCTCATGGCCGCCAGCGCCCGGATACGGGCCGGGCTGTCATACCACACCAGAGAGCCGTGCTGGCCTGGTAGTGGCAGGAAGGCGCGCGGGCCGCTCGGGGTGAACTGCTGCCAGGTGATATCTTCCTGCGCAAAGTCGGTGTCGATATTGATCAGCATGCAGTGCTGGCGGTACTCGAAGCGCGATACACCGATACCCGCCAGCTTGCGGGTGTGGGATTCGGCACCGTCACAGGCCAGCACCCAGCGGGCCGCCAGCTCGGTGCCATCATCCAGAGTCAGCACAGCTTCATCCGCACTCTGGCGCAGGCTGGTCACCGCCGCCGGGGTGTGGGTCTGGATGGTGGGGAAATCCTCCATCCGTTTGAGCAGGGCGAGCTGCACCAGCCGGTTTTCGATGATGTAGCCGAGCTGGGGCAGACCGAGATCGGCGGAATTGAAGCGGGTGGCAAAACCGTCCAGCTCCCAGGTCTCCAGTCGGCGGTAGGGGCAGAGTCGCATCTGCTGCAGATGGTGCCAGGCACCGGCCTGCTCCAGCAGCGCCACCGAGGCCTGACTGATGGCGGAGACCCGCAGATCCAGCGGCTGCTCCGGCGCGTAATGCTCCGGCAGTTGGGTCTCGATGACCCGCACCGAGAGGCCCTGGGCTGCCAGCAGACAGGCGGTGGCGGCGCCCACCATGCCGGCGCCGACGATGGCGATATCACACTGTTCCATACATTTATTCCTGAAAGGGTGCGTCCGGCGACAGCGCCCGGACGTGAACCGGATGGCTGCATGATAGCGCAAGGGCGACTGATAAACAGTGAGACAAACGGGGAATTGCTGCGTCAAATCAAGGAGAAAGCTTATTGAGCTTGCTGGCAACAGGTATCGGGTGAGCACCATTGCCAGCTGGATATTAGCTAGGCAGTATCCAGATTGCGGAGTAAAATGCGCGGTCCTTTGACCATGCCGATTTCAAAACAAGTCAAGAGAAGCAATGAGCAAGAAACTTCACATTAAAACATGGGGTTGCCAGATGAACGAGTATGACTCGTCCAAAATGGCCGACCTGTTGGATGCCAGCAATGGCTACACCCTTACCGAAGAGCCCGAAGAGGCAGATGTCTTGCTGCTGAATACCTGCTCCATCCGCGAAAAGGCGCAGGAGAAGGTGTTCCACCAGCTGGGACGCTGGAAAAAGCTCAAGGCCAACAAGCCCGGTCTGGTGATCGGCGTGGGTGGCTGCGTTGCCTCTCAGGAGGGCGATGCCATCCGCCAGCGCGCTCCCTATGTGGATATCGTGTTCGGCCCGCAGACCCTGCATCGCCTGCCCGCCATGATCAAGGAAGTGCAGGAGGGCCGTGGTGCCCAGGTTGATATCGCCTTCCCCGAGATCGAAAAATTCGACAGCCTGCCCGAACCGCGCGCCGAAGGGGCCACCGCGTTCGTCTCCATCATGGAAGGCTGCTCCAAATACTGTACTTACTGCGTGGTGCCCTACACCCGCGGTGAAGAGGTGAGCCGACCGCTGGACGACGTGCTCTACGAAATCGCCCAGCTCGCCCAGCAGGGCGTGCGCGAAGTGAACCTGCTCGGCCAGAACGTCAACGCCTACCGCGGCCCGACCTTTGATGACGGCATCTGCACCTTCGCCGAATTGCTGCGTCTGGTGGCCGCTATCGACGGTATCGATCGCATTCGCTACACCACCAGCCACCCGATCGAGTTCACCGACGACATCATCGAAGTCTACAAAGACACCCCGGAAGTGGTCAGCTTCCTGCACCTGCCGGTGCAGAGCGGCTCCGACCGTATTCTGACCATGATGAAGCGCCCGCACACCATCCTGGAGTACAAATCCAAGATCCGTCGCCTGCGTGCCGCCCGTCCCGACATCACCATCAGCTCCGACTTCATCGTTGGCTTCCCGAACGAGACGGACGAAGACTTTGAAGCGACCATGAAGCTGATCGAGGATGTGGGTTTCGACATGAGCTTCAGCTTCATCTTCAGCCCGCGCCCGGGCACCCCGGCCGCCGACATGCCCGACGATGTCGATATGGAAGTGAAAAAAGCCCGTCTGGCCCGCCTGCAGCACGTCATCAACAACCAGGCGATGCAGATTGGCCGTGCCATGCTGGGCACCACCCAGCGCATCCTGGTGGAAGGGCCCTCCAAGCTCGACCCGATGCAGTTGTGTGGCCGCACCGAGAACAACCGGGTGGTCAACTTCGAAGGCCAGCACACCCTGATCGGCGGCTTTGCCGACGTGGAGATCACCGAGGTGCGTCCCAACTCCCTGCGCGGCAAGTTCATCCGCGGCGAGAGCGAGATGAACCTGCGGATCGCCACCGCCCCGAGCGAAATCCTGGCCCGTCGCCCGGATAACGTACCGGACGAGCTGGGCGTTGCCGCCTTCACTCCCCATTAATCCCCTCCTCCCCATTCGCCCGGCGGATGGGGAGCGCCTTGAGACGAGGATATTTTGAGCCGACACATCTCGACCCTGAATCTGCATCTGGAGCCCGCCGACAACCAGCGCCTTGCCAGCCTGTGCGGCCCCTTCGATGACAACATCAAGCAGCTGGAGCGCCGCCTCGGCGTCGAGATCAGCTACCGTGACAGCCACTTCCAGCTGGTGGGCAAACCGGCCCAGCTGGATGCCGCCGCAGTCATCCTCAAGCACCTCTATGTGGAAACCCAGCCCCTCAAGGGTGGCAAGGTGACTGACATCACTCCCGACATGGTCCATTTGGCTATTCAGGAGTCGCGAGTGCTGGAGCAGGATGACGAACCGGCGCCGAGCATCCCTTATGGCAAGGAGGTGACGGTCAAGACCAAGCGCGGTCTCATCAAACCGCGCAGCCCCAACCAGGCTCAGTACATCGCCAATATCGTGCGCCACGATATCTGCTTCGGCATCGGCCCGGCCGGTACCGGCAAGACCTATCTGGCGGTCGCGGCGGCGGTGGATGCGCTGGAGCGTCAGGAAATTCGCCGCATTCTGCTAACCCGTCCGGCGGTGGAAGCGGGTGAGAAGCTCGGCTTCCTGCCTGGCGATCTCTCCCAGAAGGTGGATCCTTACCTGCGCCCGCTCTACGACGCCCTGTTCGAGATGCTGGGCTTTGAGCGGGTCGAGAAGCTGATGGAGCGCAACATCATCGAGGTGGCGCCGCTCGCCTATATGCGCGGAAGAACCCTCAATGACGCCTTTATCATTCTCGATGAGGCCCAGAACACCACCACCGAGCAGATGAAGATGTTCCTCACCCGCATCGGTTTCAACTCCAAGGCGGTGGTCACCGGTGACATCACCCAGGTAGACCTGCCGCGCAACGCCAAATCCGGCCTGCGCCATGCTCTGGAAGTGCTGCAAGGGGTCGATGGTCTGTCGTTCAACTTCTTCGAGTCCAAAGACGTGGTGCGCCACCCGGTGGTGGCCCGTATCGTGCAGGCTTACGAGGCATTCGATGCCAAACAGGCAGCGGAGAAGGTTACCGGCCAAACAAACGCCAGCAAAGAGAGTGAGCAATGAGCGTAACCCTGGATCTGCAACTGGCCAGCGCCAGCACTGACGGCCTGCCCACCGAAGCCCAGCTGCAAGGCTGGCTCGATGGCACCATTCTCGGCTTCCAGCAGGAGGCAGAAGTGACGGTGCGTATCGTCGACGAGGCGGAGAGCAACGAGCTCAACCTCACCTATCGCGGCAAGGACAAGCCCACCAACGTGCTCTCCTTCCCGTTCGAGGCGCCACCCGGTCTGGAGCTGCCGCTGCTCGGCGATCTGGTGATCTGCCGTCAGGTGGTAGAGCGCGAGGCCGAGGAGCAGGGCAAGCCCCTGATGGCCCACTGGGCCCACATGGTTGTGCACGGCAGTCTGCATCTGCTAGGTTATGACCATATCGAGGATGAGGAAGCCGAAGAGATGGAAGCGCTTGAGCGCGACATCATGCAGGAGCTCGGTTTTGCCGATCCTTATCTGAACGACGAAGAGTAAAGAACCGGATGGTCATCGTCTTGAAACAGCAGATGGCCATCCTTATATAACCCGAACTATTTCAAGTGTGTTCATACGAGTAACCAAGAGAGAAAATGACCGACGATCACCCTAGTACCGGCTCGCCGAAGAAAACCTGGCTCGACAAACTCAGCCAACTCTTCCAGGGCGAGCCAAAAGACCGCAATGATTTGGTAGACGTGATAGCCGATGCCGAAGAGCGCGACCTCATCGATCAGGACACCAAGGACATGATCGAGGGGGTGCTGGAGATAGCCGATCTTCGCGTGCGCGATATCATGATCCCCCGCTCCCAGATGGTGACCATCGAGAAGTCCCAGCCGGTGGATGCAATCCTGCCGGTGATCATCGAGTCCGGCCACTCCCGCTTCCCGGTGATCAACGAGGACAAGGATCATGTGGAGGGCATTCTGCTCGCCAAGGATCTGCTCCCCTTCGGGTTTGGCGGCCATCACGCCAGCGAGCCGCTGCAGCTCGAGAAAATCTTGCGCCCCACGGTGATCGTGCCTGAAAGCAAACGGGTTGACCGTCTGCTCAAGGAGTTCCGCGAAGAGCGCTACCACATGGCCATCGTGGTCGACGAATTTGGTGGCGTCTCCGGTCTGGTGACCATTGAAGACATTCTCGAGCTTATCGTCGGCGAGATAGATGACGAATTCGATGACATCGAGGATGAGCCGGACGAGATCCGCCGCATCAGCAAACGGGTCTTCTCGGTTAGTGCCCTTACCGAGATCGAGGATTTCAACGACTTCTTCGGCACCCAGTTCAGCGATGAAGAGGTGGATACTGTGGGTGGTCTGGTGATGCACGCCTTCAGTCATCTGCCCAAGAAGGGCGAGGAGATCGAGCTGGACGGCTACCTGTTCAAGGTGATGCATGCCGACCGGCGTCGTCTGCAGCAGTTGCAGGTGAAGATCCCCGAGCACCACGCGGCGGCGCAATCCGAGCCGCAATAAGCAGATCCGCTCAATGTGTGAAACAACGCCCCGACCTCGGGGCGTTGTGCTCTCTGCCACCGGCATCGAGGCTCGCCGTTGCCCCGCTTACAGGTTAAGATACCGGCCATTCGACCCAGTTGCAGACCAAGACGAGCACCATCGCCCGTGAGATTATCCCCCGTTACGTCCAAAATCCTGTTGAGCCTCGGCGCACTGGCCAGTGGTGCCATCGCTATATTGGCTTTCTCTCCCTTTGGCTACTGGCCGCTGGTGCTCCCCTCCCTGCTGGGCCTCTACGCCCTGCTGGACAAAGCCACGCCAAAGCAGGCCGCCTGGCGTGGCTTTGGCTATGCCATGGGACTCTTTTTACCTGGCCTGTGGTGGATCCACGTCAGCATGACTGAATTTGGCGGCATCCCGCTGCCGATGGCCTTCGTACTGCTGGCCGGGCTCTCCGCCTATCTGGCGCTCTACCCGACGCTCGCCTGCTGGGTTTTCGCCCGCTTCTTTGGCGGCCGTCACTGGAGCCGCTGGCTGCTCGCCTTCCCGGCACTCTGGCTGCTGGCGGACTGGCTGCGTGGCTGGGTAATGACCGGCTTCCCTTGGCTCTGGTTTGGCTACAGCCAGATCGACGGCCCGCTCAGGGGCTTCGCCCCAATCCTTGGGGTGCAGGGCATCACCCTCGCCCTGTTGCTCTCTGCCTCCGCCATCTGGCAGGTGTGGAAATCCCGCTCCCCGCTCTGGCTGGCAGTGCCCGCTCTGCTGGTAGCCGGTGCCCACGGTCTGATGCAGCTCAGCTGGGTCACCCGTGGCGAGCCGGTCAAGGTGGCGCTGGTTCAGGGCAATATCGCCCAGTCCCTCAAGTGGGATCCGGAGGCGCTAGTGCCGACGGTGCGCAAATATCAGGATCTCAGCCGCGAGAATCAGGATGCCGACATTATCATCTGGCCGGAGTCGGCCATCCCGGCCATCGAGAAGGAGATGGGGCCCTATCTGGAGAATCTGGACAAGGCGATGAAGGTGAACAACACCGGTCTGCTGGCGGGGATCATTCACTATGATTTCGAGCAAAGACGATTCTTCAATACCGTACTCGGCATGGGGGTGCAGGATGCGGATGGCAAGGAGTCCTACTTCTACGGGCACCCCAACCGTTACAACAAGTACCACCTGCTGCCCATCGGCGAGTTCGTGCCGTTTGAAGATCTGCTGCGCCCCATCGCCCCCTTCTTCAACCTGCCGATGTCCTCTTTCAGCCGGGGTGACGAAGTGCAGCCGAATCTGATCGCCAAGGGGCTCAAGTTCGCCGCCGCCATCTGCTACGAGATCATCTTCCCGGAGGAGGTGCGCCGCAACGTCAATGCCGATACCGATTTCCTGCTGACCGTCTCCAACGATGCCTGGTTTGGCACCAGCATAGGCCCCTGGCAACATATGGAGATCGCCCGGATGCGCGCACTGGAGCTGGCTCGTCCGCTGCTGCGCGACACCAACACCGGCATCACTATCGTGACCGAGATCGATGGCAGCATCATCGGCCAGATCCCGCAGTTTGAAGCGGGCGTGCTGCGCAGCGAAGTGCGTCCCGCCCACGGCGAGACCCCCTACATGCGCTTTGGCAGCTGGCCCCTCTACGGCCTGACCGTGCTGCTGCTGGGTCTGGCGCTGGCGCTGCGCCCCAAGGCACACCCCTGGGCACGCGAGCTGTAATGGCCATCCGCCATCCCTGATAAACAATGAGGCGCCCGCAGGCGCCTCGTTTTTTTCATCTCCAATCAAAGCGATATACCGGAGAAGGACATAAAACCGAGGGACATCAGCCCCGCCACGATAAAGGTGATGCCGATGCCCCGCAGCCCCTCGGGGACATCGGCGTATTTCAGCTTCTGGCGCAAACCGGCCATGGCGACAATAGCCAGCAGCCAGCCAAGCCCGGAGCCTGCGCTGTAGACCAGCGACTCGGCAAAATCGTAATCCCGCTGCGCCATAAACATCACCCCGCCGAAGATGGCGCAATGGACCGTCAACAACGGCAGATAGATGCCGAGCGCCTGATAGAGGCTTGGGAAGTACTTGTCGAGCAGCATCTCCATCACCTGCACCAACGCCGCCAACACCCCGATGTAGATGATGTAATCGAGAAATCCCAAATCGAATTCTCCGAAAAAGGTGCTGCCTGCCCGCAAGATATGGCGGTAAATCAAGTTGTTGAGGGGAATGGCGATCACCATCACCACCAGGATTGTCATGCCAAGGCCAAAGGCAGTGTTGATGTTCTTCGAAACGGCCAGAAAGGTACACATCCCCAGAAAGAAGGCCAGGGCGAGGTTCTCGACAAAGATCGAGTGAATAAACAGGTTGAAGTAGTAGTCCATAGGGTGTGCTCACCAGATGTTTGCGCAAAGAAAAGTCTGCCTCTGGCCGATGGCCAGCAGCATGGACGACACAACAGAAAGCGCGGACGCAGCACCAGACGATAGAGCGCAGGCAGCAGGTATCAGCCTGCCCGTCAGTCAATCAGGAGCGTTACAAACCGAGTGAAAAGGTGGATGGGCGCCCGCCAGCAAGGTGGGCTAGTCGCCGTGACAGAAACGATATTGCAGGTGGCGACAGCGCAGCAGCCGTCGGTGCAAATAACCGAAGTAGACGGGGAGCTGCCTGACATAGAGAAGAGGGAGAACCAGTAGCAGACCGCAGAGCAGGCCGAGGATATCGTGCTGGAACCAGGCCAGCACCATCTGATAGCGCTCGGAATGAGTGGCCCCTTCGAGTCGCCGCCCCGGCTCGAAGCCGAGTCGCCACTGGGAGGCAGGAGGAAGGCCGACACTGTTGACCAATCCCGGATCGGATTGCTCATGCAACTGCATCGAGACCTTCTGCCTGACCGACGCCTGATGAGGTGTTGCAGTGACCCCTACCGCAGCGAAAGCGGCAAACCACAGCAGGCTGGCGATAGCGAGGACCATCGCCCAGGTCGATAGTCGGCCAGAAGACAGCAAAGAGTCAGTCCCGTTCAAACAACAAAATGATGCGGGGATGAATGTATCACAACGCCTCTTTTTCTTGAATTTGAAACCGTACTAACTGACGTAAAACGATACTAAAAACCCTCTTTCTAAGAAAGCCAGCAATTAAATACCAACATAACAAGGCGGTAGAGTCACCCCCGGGCCCACAGTAAAACGGCCACCCGAGGGTGGCCGTTGTCAGCGATGTCAGCGATCAGAGCAGCAATGCTACCTGCTCAGAGACCGGCCGCCTCCAGATGCTCCACCAGCAGCTGCACACTGCGGTTGCCGCGCCACTCGTTGACGTCAAGCCGGTAGACAAGCCGCACCCGCTTGACCGAGGCATCGGGCCAGCGCTTGAGATCGACGCCGAAGGCGATGGCATCCACCGCGTGGCCAGAATCGGTAGTCAGCATCATCTTGAGGTGCTTCTCCCCCACCAGCCGCTGCTGCACTAGCACGAATTCGCCGTCAAACAGCGGCTCTGGGAAGGCCTGACCCCAGGGGCCGGAGGCGCGAATAATCTCCGCCAGCTCGAGAGTGAGCTCGTCCGGCAGCAGCTCGCCATCGGTGAGCAGCACCCCGGTCAAGAGCTCCGGCGTCACCAGCTCGCTGATGACCGCCTCAAAGGCCCGACCGAACGCCTCGATATTGGCCTTGGGCAGGGTCAGCCCCGCCGCCATGGCATGGCCGCCAAACTTGCCCATCAGGCCCGGATGGCGGGTATCGAGCAGTTCCAGCGCATCGCGCAGGTGCACCCCGGGGATGGAGCGGCCGGAGCCCTTGAGCTCGGTCTCGCTGCTCTCGGCAAACGCGATGACCGGGCGGTAGTACTTCTCCTTCACCTTGGAGGCCACCAGCCCCACCACCCCCTGATGCCACTCGTTGCGGTGCAGCACTATGCCCGACGGCACCTCGCCATCGCGAAACCGGATCTGCTCCAGAGTGGCGAGGGCCTCCTGCTGCATCCCCTGCTCGATCTCCTTGCGCTCCTGATTGAGGCTGTCCATCTCGGCCGCAAGCTGGCGCGCCAGATTGAGATCATCGCAGAGCAGACAGGCGACCCCAAGGGACATATCATCGAGGCGCCCTACCGCATTGAGACGTGGCCCCAGCGCAAAACCGAGGTCGGCGGCGGTGAGGCGGCGACCATCGCGGCCCGACACATCCACCAGCGCCTGAATGCCGGGGCGACAGCGGCCGGCCCGGATCCGCTGCAACCCCTGATGGACCAGGATGCGGTTGTTGCCATCGAGCGCCACCACGTCGGCGACCGTACCAAGAGCCACCAGATCGAGGTAATCCGCCACATTGGGGGCTCGCAACCCTTGCCGTTCGTACCAGCCAAGCTGACGCAGATGGGTGTTGAGGGCCGCCATCAGGTAGAAGGCCACCCCCACCCCGGCCAGGGACTTGGAGGGGAAATCGCAACCGCGCTGGTTAGGGTTGACGATGGCATCGGCATCAGGCAGCTCCTGACCCGGCAAATGGTGATCGGTAACCAGTACCTGCATACCAGCCGCCTTGGCAGCCGCCACCCCGGCGATGCTGGAGATGCCGTTATCCACCGTGATCAGGAACTCGGCGCCGCGGGCCACCGCCAGCTCGACAATTTCGGGGGTAAGGCCGTAGCCAAACTCGAAGCGGTTGGGCACCAGAAAATCGATGTGGCGACCGCCCATGGCGCGCAGGGCCAGCAAACACAGGGCGGAGCTGGTGGCACCATCGCAGTCGAAGTCGCCGACGATAAGGATCCGTTTCTGGGCAGTCAGGGCATCCGCCAGCAGCGGCACCGCCTGCTCCATCCCATAGAGGCGCTGGGGCGGCAACAGCTGGCTGGCGCTGCGCTCCAGCAGGGCGGGATCCTCTACGCCACGGCTGGCGAAGATTTGACGAAGCAGGGGGTGCAGGGTGGCGGGGAGATGGGAATCATCAACTCGCGGACGACGACGGATTTGCAGGGGCATCAATGTGATCCAGTATCTTGAGCAGTTGTTCCGGGCTCTGGTAGCCCCTTACCAGATCTCCATCAGAGGAGACCCAGGCAGGCAGTACCTTGACCCCCAACCACTGGCTCAGGCCAATATTCTCGATAAGGGTCTCACTACATTCCTTTTGAGGCAAATAGGCTTTGAAGGGATCATTCTGTAGCAGGGGATCCTTGCACCAGTGGGAAGCCTGTCCTGCATGTTCAATCACGGGGTAGAGCTCGACACTGACCCCGGACGCCTGCAGATGTTGCAGCGTGCCGGACAGCTGGCGACGAGCGGCATCCTGCTCACCGAAAAAGAGCGCAACCCGATGACGCTCATTACTGGCCTGGAGAACGACCGGTGTATGGGTCACCTGGGACAAGCCCAGTCGACGCTGCTCGCGCATGCCCGAGATGGTGAGGTTCTTCATGTTATGAGTCATATCCAGCATGACCCCCTGCACCACATAGTTCCCCTTGGCATCGCTGTAGAGCACCCCTTGCGAAGTGCCCAGCATATAGAGCCCGGGAATAGGGGTCTGTTCCACCAGATAAACAGAGACCCCTAACCGGGCGGTAATGGTCTGTTTCAAGGTTTGGGTATCCATCCCCGCTCTGGCAGCAAATGTGCACAAAAGCATCATTCCCAGTAGTAAATACTTCACTTGTTTACTCACGCGGTATGAATGAATCGACCCAGCAAACTACAGCAGCACAGCTCATCATTCAACCAGCTACTTACCAAAAAATTAATATCACTTTGTACCAAAAAAATGGCTCCCCCCGATTGCCAAGGACTCATAACGCCCGCAAGCTAGTCAGGACGACAGGAACAACGCGGCTTAGCCTCTGTTTTTCCTGACAAGAGTTCGCCCTTTGGCAAGGGTAATCAACGCGCTATCTTGTTTAATTTCGGAGGAAATAATGAGTCTGATTCAAGAGTTCAAAGCCTTTGCCGCCCGCGGCAACGTCATCGATATGGCGGTCGGTATCATCATTGGTGCCGCCTTCGGCAAAATTGTCTCCTCTTTTGTCGGTGACGTGATCATGCCGCCCATCGGCCTCATCCTGGGCGGCGTGGACTTCAGCGACCTGGCGGTCACCCTGAAGGCCGCAGAAGGTACAACACCCGCCGTGGTCATCGCCTATGGCAAGTTCATCCAGACCATCATCGACTTTCTGATCATCTCTTTTGCCATCTTCATGGGACTGAAGGCCATCAACACCCTCAAGAAAAAGCAGGAAGAGGAAGCCGCCGCCCCGGCAGGCCCGACCAAGGATCAGGAGCTGCTGACCGAGATCCGTGATCTGCTGAAATCCCAGCAAGGGAAATAAGCGCCATCTCCTGTCGTGTAGAGATAAAAAAACCGCCTGCTGGCGGTTTTTTGTTTTTGGGAGGTCAGCCACTCAGGCTCTGGGGTGGTGCTCCCCGTGCAGCGCCTTGAGACGCTCGTTGGCCACATGGGTGTAGATCTGGGTGGTGGAGAGATCCGCATGGCCCAGCAGCATCTGCACCACCCGCAGATCGGCGCCGTGGTTGAGTAGATGGGTGGCGAAGGCGTGGCGCAAGGTATGGGGGGAGAGCTCACCGTTGATCCCGGCCCGCTGCGCGTAAAGCTTGATGCGGTGCCAGAAGGTCTGGCGGGTCATCATACGGGCCTGCTTGGAGGGAAATACCACATCCGAGCTGGTGCCCCCCAGCAGCAGGGTGCGCGCCTCGCGGTAGTAACGCTCCAGCCAGTGCATCGCCTCCTCGCCCATCGGCACCAACCGCTCCTTGTTACCCTTGCCAATAACCCGCACCAAGCCCTGCCGCAGGCTGATATGCTCGGCGGTGAGCCCCACCAGCTCGGAAACCCGCAGCCCGGTGGCGTAGAGCAGCTCCAGCATTGCCTTGTCCCGCAGCTCCAGCGGGTCATCCACCAGCGGCGCACTCAGCAGAGCTTCCACTTCCGTTTCGCTTAAATCTGAGGGGAGTTTTTTCGGCAGCTTGGGCCCCTCCAGCAGCACGGTCGGATCGTCACTGCGCAGCTTCTCGCGGTTGAGATACTGGTAAAAGCGGCGCAGGGCCGACAGGAAGCGGGCGGTGCTGCTGGCCGCAAACTGGTGATCGACCCGCCAGGCGAGGTAGTGCTGGATCTCGTCCATCCCTGCCAGCAACAGCGAGCTTCCCTGCTCGTCGAGCCAGAGGGAGAACTTCTCCAGATCGCTGCGATAGGAGCTGACCGTGTTGTCAGACAATCCCCGCTCCAGCCAGAGGGCGTCGAGAAAGGGTTCAATCAGGGGATGGGGGTCGGGCTTGCTCATGGTGCGCTGCAATAAGGGGAAAGATGGCCCATTGTAACGCGCCAACTCCTTGGAAAGACAAGGCACTTTCATTGGAAAGATAAGGCTCGTTTGCCACGCCCCTTGCCGGGCGGTGAAGGTCGAATGGCAATCTGCTAGACTGGCGCCCTCCCCTTACGTTACCCATCGTGTTGCCAACATGGCGCAGCCCACACGAGCATGCGAGAACGCGCCAAAAGCAAGCGAGAAAGCGCCAACAGAGAGTAGAGCGATGAAGATTGGTCTGTTTTACGGTTCCACCACCTGCTACACCGAGATGGCTGCCGAGAAGATCCGCGCCCTCATCGGCCCCGAGCTGGTGGATATTCACAATATCAAGGATGTCTCCCTGCGCCGGATGGAGGATTACGAGATCCTGATCCTCGGCATCTCCACCTGGGATTTTGGCGAACTGCAGGAGGACTGGGAGTCACGCTGGGAAGATATCGCCGATCTCCATCTGGAGGGACGCATCGTGGCCCTGTTTGGCCTCGGCGATCAGCTCGGTTATGGCGAATGGTTCCAGGACGCCCTCGGCATGCTGCACGATCAGCTGGTGCCAAAAGAGGTCAAGCTGGTGGGCTACTGGCCCAACGAAGGGTACGAATTCGATGCCTCCAAGGCACTGATCGACGATGGCCGTCACTTCGTCGGGCTGGCCCTCGATGATGCCAACCAATATGACCAGACCGATCCGCGCATCGAGCAGTGGGTCGAGCAGATTCTGAGCGAAATCCACGCCCTGCTCTGATCTTTCCCACGTTTTGGCAAAACGACCCTGAGCGCCTGGCCCTGGCCGCCGGGCGCAGTTATCGCACCGATTTTCTCAATCGGTATCATCGCATGACGCTATAGCGACTTTTTTGTGCTGGTCTGCAACAATGGACTCGACATCCCATAACAATCAGAGCCGGATGTCGGAAGCAAACGGACAGACCAGAAAAGGATATTCTATGACCCCATTCTCCCTGTTGGCCCCCGCCATTGCCCGTGACGTGCTCGATCACGCACTGGCGCTGGGTGCCGATTTCGCCGAGCTGTTTGTGGAGCGCAAGCGCCGCAGCCAGCTCAGCCTGCTCTCCAGCCAGATAGAGAACAT
>NZ_JAAKNE010000048.1:0-28481 GCF_049170755.1 Aeromonas sp. 604176 | reverse complement strand
ATCAAGGATCATGGCCACGATAAGCTGTCGACCTACGGCATCGGCAAGGATCAGAGCCACGAATACTGGATGAGCGTGATCCGCCAGCTGATCCACAAGGGGCTGCTGACCCAGAACATCACTCGCAATCTGGTGCTGCAGTTGACCGAAGCGGCCCGTCCGGTACTGCGTGGCGATGTGAAGCTGGAACTGGCGGTACCCCGCCTGCAGCCTATCTCCAGCCGCAAGGAGAAGCGCAACGGTCTGCTCGATAACGCCAACTACGACAAGCGGTTGTTCAAGGAGTTGCGCGGCCTGCGCAAGCAGATTGCCGAGGACGAAGAGGTGCCGCCCTACGTGGTGTTCAACGATGCGACTCTGGTGGAGATGGCTCAGCTGATGCCGATGACCGAAGACGAGATGCTGGCTATCAACGGTGTCGGGCACCGCAAGCTGGAGCGCTTTGGCGAAGCCTTTATGGATCTGATCATCGACTACTGCCGTCGTTAGGGTCGATTAGGCAGCCTAATCGACCAGGGTAAGCGCGGCTCGGAAGAACCTGGGGTCAGACGCGAGGTTATTTCAGGCTGGCGTAGAAGGCCGCCAGATTGTCGATATCCGCATCTGTCAGCGGCGCCATGAAGGGGTCCATCAAGGGCTCTTTGCGAGTGCCATCCTTGAACGCTTTCAACTGTTTCACCAGATAGGCGGCATTCTGACCCGCCAGATGGGGATAGTTGGGGATCATCGCCTTGCCTTCCACGCCGTGACAGGCGGCACAGACCGCAGCCTTGGCTTTGCCTGCCTCGATATCTGCAGCCTTGGCCTGATGACCCCACGCCAGTGCCAGCAAGGGCAGGGCATATACCCATTTTTGCATCTTCTTCTCCTTGAATTGAAAAATGATGGTCGCCAGTTAGCGCAAGCATGGCTGACGGCAGTATAAAGAGTGACACGAGCATACGCAGGGACGAATGGCACAACCATGAAGTTGATCAACACTTTTGCGACCGAGCTGCCTTGGGCCTGTGAACCCGTGGTCCCCCAGCCGCTGCAGCAACCCCGGTTGCTTCATCTCAACCGGACTTTGCTGGGTGAGCTGGGATTGGGAGGCGTCAGCGAGGCTGACTGGATCGCCTGTTGTGGCGAGGGAAAAGTGCTGCCCGGTATGCAGCCGGTAGCGCAGGTCTATGCGGGCCATCAGTTCGGGGGTTATAGCCCCCGGCTTGGGGATGGTCGCGCGCTGCTGTTGGGTGAGCAGCTGGCGCCGGATGGCCAGCGCTGGGATCTCCACCTGAAGGGGGCAGGGAAGACGCCGTTCTCCCGTTTTGGTGACGGTCGCGCCGTGCTGCGCTCCAGTATCCGTGAGTATCTCGCCTCCGAAGCGCTCCATGCTCTCGGCATCCCGACCACGCGAGCGCTGGTGCTGGTGGGCAGTCAGGAGCCTGTTTATCGCGAGCAGGTTGAGAGCGGGGCGACCGTGCTGCGCACCGCCCCCAGCCATCTGCGCTTCGGCCATATCGAGTATTTCGCCTGGAGCGGGCAGGGAGAGAAGATCCCGCCACTCATCGACTATCTGCTGCGCCACCACTTCCCCGAGCTGGAGAGTGGCGCCGAACTGTTTGCCGAAGTGGTGCGCCGCACCGCGCGGTTGATTGCCAAATGGCAGGCTGCGGGGTTCTGTCACGGGGTAATGAATACCGACAACATGTCGCTGCTCGGCTTGACGCTGGATTACGGCCCCTATGGCTTTATCGATTCCTACGTGCCCGATTTTGTCTGCAACCACTCGGACCCTGCGGGCCGCTACGCGCTGGATCAGCAGCCCGCGGTCGGTTACTGGAATCTGCAAAAACTGGCGCAGGCGCTGGCTGGCCATGTAGACGGTGATGCGCTGGCTGCAGCGTTGGCCCAGTACGAGCAACAGCTGATGCTGCACTACTCCGAACTGATGCGGGCCAAACTCGGGCTGGCGGTGTGGGAGGAGGATGACCCGGCTCTGTTCCGCGAGCTGTTCCGGTTGCTGGCGGTTAACAAAGTGGATTACCACCTGTTCCTTCGCCGTCTCGGTGAGGTGACGCAAGAGGGGGGGGGGCCTGCATCTCTGCTGGCCCTGTTGCCTGAACCAGTGGGTTGGCAGGCGTGGCTGGAACGCTATCGGGCGCGGCTGATGCGCGAAGGCAGCGAGGATGCCGTGCGCAAGGCGCAGATGGATGCCATCAACCCCAAGTATGTGCTGCGCAATGCGCTGGCCCAGCAGGTGATAGACGCCGCCGACGCAGGGGATATGCAGCCGTTCGAGCGGCTGTTCGCCGCCTTGCAGCACCCCTATGATGAACAACCCGAATATGAGGATCTCGCCACCCCGACTCCGGCATGGTATTGCGGTGGTGAGCTCTCCTGCAGCAGCTGAGAGACAGGGAATGAGTTGGCAAATCAAACAGGTAGATAACGAAGCTGGCGTGGTGACGCTGGATTGTCCGGCTCTCGACTGGGACACGTTCCCGCTGTTGGCGCAGGCCTTGCTGCGAGAGTGGGAGCTGCAGCCGCTCGAGCAGGATGCGGGGGCCGACCGCCATAGCTGGTTGCTGGCGTTTGAAGAGAGCCAGTTTCGGCTGGAGTATGAACACTACAGCGGCTGCTGGCTGGAGGCGGTGCGCCCGGCGGATCGGGAGGCGCTGCTCTGGCTCGCCAGACAGCACAAGGCGTGACTATCGCCCACAAGGCCTGCTTTGTCGCAGGCCAACCTGGACAAGCGTAATCGCATAAAGATTGAACTATCGGTTTTGGGGCGTATAATCTCGCCCCTCGATTATCGCCAATGGTGGCGATATGGGTTCCCTAACCCCATTAACCAAAAAGGTCACAAGATGAATCTGACCCCTGCGCAGTACCAAACGGCGCTCGTTCGCCTGTCGTTGTTCCACATCCTGATCATTGCCAGCAGCAACTATCTGGTGCAGCTGCCGATCACCGTGTTTGGCTTCCATACCACCTGGGGCGCGTTCAGCTTCCCGTTTATCTTCCTGGCCACTGACCTGACGGTGCGGATCTTCGGTGCCGGTCTGGCACGCAAGATTATCCAGACCGTGATGCTGCCTGCGCTGGCAGTCTCCTATGCGCTCTCCGTGCTCTTCTTCGAAGGGAGCTTCCAGGGCGTTGGTCATCTGGCCGAGTTCAACCTGTTCGTAGCGCGTATCGCGCTGGCCAGCTTTATGGCCTATCTGGTAGGGCAGTTCATGGATGTGGTGGTGTTCAACCGGCTGCGTCTGCTCAAGCAGTGGTGGATTGCACCAGCGGCCTCTACCCTGTTCGGTAATCTGGTTGATACCATCGCTTTCTTCAGTGTGGCCTTCTGGCGCACCACAGATCCTTTCATGGCAGAGCACTGGGTCGAGATCGCAACCGTCGATTACGTATTCAAGTTGCTGATAAGCCTTGGTTTGTTCGTGCCGCTTTACGGTGTCTTGCTGCGCTACCTCAGCCGCAAGCTGGTGGGCGAGGCCGGATTATCCAGCCTGCAAACGGCCACCCGGCAAGCCTGACCAGATTGACCACCCTTCGCGGTGGTCAATTTTTTTGCACTTTCTGCAAATAGCGCTTGCCTAGTTAAATGAGAATGATTATTGTTAACTTGTTTTCCGGGAAAGACTTCATTCGTTCCAACGTGATGGACTTCTTGTGAAGGCACGACATTGCTCACATTGCTTCCAGTTAAGGGCCAGTTTATCTGGCCCTCTTTTTTTGTCATTTTTCAGCAAGTTGCAGGCATAAAAAACGGGAGCCAAGGCTCCCGTCATCACGCTGTCTGTGGCTTACTCGATATCGAGTGCCTCGGGGGAGAGGATTACCCCTGTGGTATCGGCGTAGAGGTGGTCGTCAGGCAGGAAGGTCACGCCACCGAAGTTGACCGGCAGATCGGTCTCCCCTACATCCTTGCTGTCGGCACCGACCGGAATGGCTGCCAGTGCCTGAATGCCGATATCCAGATCTTCCAGAATATCGACTTCGCGGACGCAGCCGTAGCAGACAATCCCTTCCCAATCATTCTCTGCTGCTGTTGTGGCGATGTCGCTGTCGATCAGAGCTCGGCGCATGGAGCCACCGCCATCGATCAGCAAGACGCGTCCCAGTCCGTTCTCTTTGACGAGTTCACGGATAAGACCATTCGATTCGAAGCATTTGACGGTGGTGATGACGCCGCCGAAAGAGGCGCGGCCGCCGAAGGAGCAGAGCATGGGTTCAAGCACATCCACCATGTCCTGATAGATGTCGCACAGTTCAGAAGTATTGTATTCCATAGTGTCAAATCCACGGCTGGAAACAGGTGCAACCAGTATAAGGAGTGGGTGTGGCATTTCAATGAATATTCCTTGCACAGATCACCTGTCGCCGCTTTTCTGCATAAGCTCAATGCAGTTCACTGCCAGTTTGCGAGAGGTCCATCGTGCTTATCCGTCATAAGTTGATCCTGAATACCGTGCTGGTTGCCGTTGCCATGCTGGTACTGAGCGGCCTGTTTATCTACTCCAGCCAGGTGCACCGTCATCTGACCGAAGCCCAGCGTAATATCGACCAGCTGGAGATCGCCATGCTCAACCTGCGGCGGGCCGAGAAGGATTTTCTGATCCGCAAGGATATGACCTTCGTCGAGCGCTTCAATCAGGGGCTCTCAGACTTTCACCAGCACAACCGGGAGCTGGTGACCGATGACAATCTGGCGGCTGTCGAGGGGGAGCTGACCAGACTGGATCAGCAGATCAGCGGCTATGGCAAAGCCTTCAACGATCTGGTGGCCCAGCAGCAGAAGATTGGTCTGGGGCCGGAGGAGGGGCTCTATGGCAAGCTGAGGGCGGCGGTGCATGAGGTGGAGAATGGGCTCAAGCAGCTGGATCAGCAGGGGTTGCTCATCACCATGTTGCAGCTGAGGCGGGCGGAGAAAGATTTCATGCTGCGCTCCGATATCCAGTATCTGGAGCGTTTCGAGACCTTGCACAAAAGTTTTCAGGATAGTCTTGCCACCTTGCCGGAGGGGGATCGCGGCAGGTTGGAGCAGGCCAGCAAGCAGTACCGGCAGGACTTTGTGGCGCTGGTGCAGGGGATGCAGGTACTGGGGCTGAAAGAGGATGAGGGGCTGCGCAACCAGATGCGGGATCTGGTGCATCATACCGAACAGGGGTTTGCCGCCGTCGATCAACACATTGTCGCTGAGCTGGAGAGGCAGAGCGCTCGCCTCAACAGCCTGATGCTGGTCTGTGGCGGGGTGATTGTGGTGCTGATCGGCATCATGAGCGTGCTGCTGGGGCGCAGCATCGACCGTCCCATTACTCAGGTGAATGACACCGTCAACCGCATTCGTCAGGATAATGACCTGCGCCTGAAGATAGAGTTGCGCGGGGCAGATGAAATGGCCCAGCTGGCAGGCAATCTCGATGTGATGCTGGGCGGGTTTCGCAACCTGATTGGCGATGTGAAGCAGAGCGTGCATACCCTGACCGAAGCGGCGGATCACCTTTCTGCCAACGTCAAGCGCACCAGTGAAGGGGCGGCGCGTCAGCTGCAAGAGACCGATATGGTGGCGACCGCTTCCACCGAGATGGGCTCCACCATCGAAGAGATCGCCCGCAATACCGAGCAGGCGGCAAACAATGCGCAGGCGACCAACAACAAGGCGATGGAGGGGCGGGCTGCGGTCGAGAATACTGTCGAGCAGATCCGCTCGCTGGCGGGCAATCTGGAGAGTTCATCCCGCGAGGTGAGCCAGCTGCAAAAAGAGAGCGAGACCATCGGCTCCGTGCTCGATGTGATCCGCGGCATTGCCGAGCAGACCAACCTGCTGGCCCTCAATGCGGCCATTGAAGCAGCCAGGGCAGGGGATCAGGGACGTGGCTTTGCGGTAGTGGCCGATGAGGTGCGCAATCTGGCCATCCGTACCCAGAAATCGACCCAGGAGATTGCCGGCATCATCAGCTCGCTGCAGAAACAGACCGGCAGCATCGTCGAGGTAATGGCGACCTGCCGCGAGCAGGGCAACCGCAGCTCGGATCAGGCTAGTACCGCAGGGGAGTTGCTGGGGCAGATCACTCAGGATGTTACCAACATCATGGATATGAGCACCCAGATTGCGGCAGCCATCGAACAGCAGAGTCTGGTGGCCAACGAGGTGAACCGCAACGTCAACAACATCCGCGACATCGCCCAGGAGTCGAGCATCATGGCGGAGGAAAATGCGAGATCCAGCGAGGGTCTCAACGAGCAGGCCCAGCTGCTCAACAAGGCGGTGGCAAAATATCGGGTTTAGTGAGCGGACTGGCATCCTTATGAGGTTTTTGCACCAGAGTGGCAATGATTTGATCGTAATGGCTGTTATTGGAGAAATTCGCTCATATAATCGCCGCCACTATGATGATTCGGAAGGATTCGATGGCAAAGTTGCTGGTGGCCGTATTCGGGCTGCTCTGTTCCTGCCTGGTGTTGGCAGGGGCGGCGCCCCAGGATACCCCACTCAAGCCCGGTATGGAGCCGCTACTCAGCTGGTTCAACGGGGCCTTTACGAGCCGGGAGCAGGCCAGTTACGACAGCCGCTTTACCAGTGCCGAGCTGCGCCTGATGGAGATCTGGCCCGGCTATCAGGGCTATCGCTGGGTCTATGCCGAGCAGTACCTGAGTCTGCGCTCCGTCCGTCCTTTCCGCCAGCGCATCTATCGCTTCTCACCCGCCCCTGACGGGCGGATCCTGATGGCCGAACTGACCATGCCCCGTGCCACCGATTTTGCCGGTGCCTGGCATGATCCCGCCCTGCTCGACAGTCTGACCCCGCAGCAGCTCTCCTTGCGCCACGGATGCGAGATCTGGTTGACCCGTACCCCCTCCGGCGAATATGCCGGTCACACCCGGGTGGGCCACTGCTCCACCGATTTTGGTGGTGCCACGACGCTGGTGCAGCATATCTGGATTGGCCCCGACAGCGTCAGACTGCTGGATCGAGCCTATGACAACGCAGGGAGCCCGCGCTGGGGTAGCCCGGGTGAGGGGTATGTCTATTTGCGTCGTTCCAAAGGGTTTGGCCAGTAGGGGAGAGTGCGTCTGGCTGCGGGAACATGAAGGATGAAAAACAGGGATCGTAAAAAAGGCGCCCATTGGGCGCCTTTTTCAGAATTCTTCAGAAGTAAAATTACTTCTTGGTGGTCATCGCACCGAAACGCTTGTTGAACTTGTCTACGCGGCCGCCGCTAGAAACTTCTTTCTGCTTGCCGGTGTAGAACGGGTGGCACTCGGAGCACACGTCCAAGTTCAGATCTTTACCGATGGTAGAGAAAGTGTTGATGACGTTACCGCAAGAGCACTTGGCGGTGATGGCTACGTAGTCAGGATGGATACCAGCTTTCATGGACAACCTCAATTAATAGGCCGTGTCGCCATCCGATCTCTTGTCGGACACCACACGATTGTTGAACACAGTTTCAAAGGCTGCGAATAATATAGGAAATGCCTGAGATCAGGCAAGTGGCTTCGCAGAAAAAATAGGCAACCCCTGGTGAATTCTTCCCAAACGCTGGATCTGGTTCGTGTCGCTGTCCCGGTACCGTTACGCCGTCACTTCGACTATCTCTCTCCCCTGCCGTTACCTGCCCCCGGTTGCCGGGTCGAGATCCCTTTCGGTCCCCAGACCCTGGTCGGGCTGGTGGTGGATCATCCGGCCGACAGCCAGGTGCCCCGCAACAAGCTCAAGCCCATCAAACGGGTATTGGACACGGCTCCGGTGCTGGGGCCGGATATTCTGGCGCTGATGAACTGGAGCGCCAGCTACTACCAGCATCCGCTGGGGGAAGTGCTGCCCCATGCCCTGCCGGTGTTGGTGCGCAAGGGGGAGCCAGCCGCCTATCGGGAGCTGGAGTTCTGGTTTGCCACCGAGGCGGGCATGGCCATCGACATCAACGAGCTCAAGCGGGCGGCCAAGCAGCAGCAAGCGCTCGCCTTGCTGCGCAAGGGGCCGCAGACCCCCTCTGCCCTCAAACAGGAGGAGATCCAGAGCGCCGCACTCACCGCGCTGGAGAAGAAGGGGCTGCTGGAGAAGCGTTCGCTGGAGCCGAGCCACGATGGCGATTGGTCTGCCCGCTTTGAGCCGGGGGAGGGGCTGCGCCTCAATGGCGAACAGGCATTGGCCGTCTCTGCCGTTACCAGCCAGAGCGACAAGTTCGGTGCCTTTCTGCTGGATGGCATCACAGGCTCCGGCAAAACCGAGGTGTATTTAAGCATCCTCGAGCCCTTGCTCAAGGCGGGCAAGCAGGCGCTGGTGATGGTGCCGGAGATCGGTCTCACCCCGCAGACCATCAACCGCTTCCGGCGCCGCTTCAACGTGCCGGTGGTAGCGATGAACTCCGCCATGAACGATCGGGAGCGGCTCGATGCCTGGCTCGCCTGCCGCGACGGCGGTGCCGCCATCCTGATCGGCACCCGCTCCGCGGTGTTCACCCCGTTTCACAACCTCGGCATCATCATCATCGACGAAGAGCACGACGGCTCTTTCAAGCAGCAGGACGGTTTTCGCTACCACGCGCGGGATCTGGCGGTGATGCGGGCTCATCGTGCCGGTATCCCCATCCTGCTTGGCTCGGCTACCCCGTCGCTGGAGACGCTGCACAACGCCCGCACCGGCAAGTATCACCACCTCGCCCTGACCCGCCGTGCCGGCAATGCCCAGACCGCCCGTCAGGTGATTCTGGATATCAAGAACGTGCGGCTGCAGGCTGGGCTCTCTCCCCAGCTGGAGCAGCTGATGGCAGAGCATCTGGCGGCGGGCAATCAGGTGATGCTGTTTCTCAACCGCCGTGGCTATGCCCCGGCTCTGATCTGTCACCAGTGTGGCTGGAGCGCCGCCTGCGAGCGCTGTGACGCCTGGTACACCTGGCATCAGGCCGGGCGGCGGCTGCATTGCCACCACTGCGACAGCGTGCGTCCCTTGCCCCACCACTGCCCCGAGTGTGGCAGCAACGAGCTGATTGGATCGGGAGTGGGCACCGAGCAGCTGGAACAGCTGCTTACCACGGTTTTCCCGCAATATCCGGTGGTGCGCATCGATCGGGACAACACCCGTCGCAAGGGGGAGCTGGAGACCCATCTCGGCGACATCAAGGCAGGCAAGTACAAGATCCTGATCGGCACCCAGATGCTGGCCAAGGGCCACCACTTCCCGGATGTGACCCTAGTGGGTCTGCTGGATGTGGATGGAGCCCTGTTCAGCGCCGATTTTCGCGCCGCCGAGAAGCTGGCCCAGCTCTACACCCAGGTGGCGGGCCGCGCCGGTCGCGCCAGCAAACCCGGGTTGGTAGTGCTGCAGAGCCACCATCCGGAGCACGCCTTGCTGCAGGATCTGACCCAGAACGGTTACGGCCACTTCGCCGATACGGCGCTGAAAGAGCGCCGCTTGCTGGGGCTGCCGCCCTTCAGCTATCAGGGGCTGTTTAGGGCCGAGGCCAACGGCCGCGACGAGGTGCAGCTGTTCCTCGCCCGCCTCGCCGATACCCTGCGCAGCGCCCGCTATCCTCACGTTCAGGTGCTGGGGCCCATCAGCGGCTTTATGGAGCGCAAGGCGGGCAAGTTTCGCATGCAGTTGCTGGTGCAGGGGCCGAATCGGGCACCGCTGGCCCAACTGCTGGATTGGGCGGTTAAGGAGCTGGAAGGCTGGCCTGAGACCAAAAGGGTGCGCTGGAGCCTCGACATCGACCCCACCGAGCTGAATTGATAGTGCCGGAGCCGGTCGCTGGCAGATCTCGTCAGCGACCGGGCTGCTGATTCTGTTTAAAGGCTCAGACCCGCAGATCGATCTGCTGCACCCAGCCTCCTTTACCCTGTTCGGTGAGATAGAGGCCGGATTGGCGCAGCACCCCCTGATTGCCGCTCTCCCCCAGATGGTTGAAGGGGGTGTCGAGGGGGCGCAGCAGGATGGCGCCGATCCCCAGTTCGACCAGCGCGATAGGTGCGTGTTCCGGATGCCAGAACTGCAGGGCTGAAAACTGGCTATCCCCCTCATCCAGCACCCCGTTGCCATCCTCATCCAGGGTCGCCAACTCGCCGAAGCCATTGCCGGAGCGTGCACCAAACAGCTCGCCCCCATCGTCTATGGTGCCGTTGCCATTGCGATCCAGCGCCACAAAGCCGCTCCCTTCACTCAAGCCCGGCAGGCTATCCTCTTTGCCATCCTGATCGATATCGAAAGTGACCCGTGCCTCGGTCAGATCGGCAATCTTGCCATCCAGACTGAGCACCAGCGGATCTTTGAGGGCATTGAGGGTGGTGCGCCGCTGGCTCACCTCCAGCTGGCGCCAGTCGAGCACAAAGCCGAGATCGAGCTGAATAGTCTGACCATCCCGAGTCGCTACGCTGGCCGATGCCACCACGTTGAGCTGCTCCTGTTGCAGCAGGGTGTCAGTCACCTCCACCAGTTGATCCGGCTCGGCGGCTTGAGCCGCGGCGTCTCCTTGGGTCACTCCATCGCTTCCCTCTTCGGAGGGTTTGATCGGCTTGGGCAGCTCGATTTCGTGGCCCAGCATCGCCTCAATCATCAGCTTGATCAGTCGCTGGCGGTTATCCAGCCCATCGTCGGGAATGCCATCCTGCTCTTTGCCGACGTCCGCTGCGGGCGGGGAGGGCTGTGTTGCTGCTTGCTGACTGGCGGCGGATTGCCTTGCGGTTTGCAGCGTCAGGGCGCTGGTGAGGGTCAGAGTGCTGCTGCGTTCGCCGGCCGCAGCCGTGTTGTTGCCCTCCGGTGGATTGACGGCGGGTGGCACGGGCCCGAGGTTGCGTACCTTGCGGCTCTGGGCCTGTTGTTGCCGGTATTGCACCTCCCCCTGGAGGTCGTAGTGATCGATGCGCATACGTTCGCCCTCGGCGCTATACATCTGGTCAGTTATCGACCAATTGATGAGCAGGGCTTAACACCAAATCGGACTAATCAGGGAGGTGGTTAGTACTAGGTTGCAAGGTGGCGGCGTGGCAGGATGATGGGCATGCGGGTGCTGGTCCGTTTGCCCAAGCGCAGGGCGCAACATGTGAAGAGGAAGAGAGGATGAGAAATTGTCTGGTGATGGGAGCGGCAGGCTATATCGGTTCCTATCTGGTGCCCCACCTGCAAACCCTGGGCTACAGGGTGATTGCCGGGGCGCGCCGTCCCTGCCGCTTGCCTGAGGGAGTCGAGTTTCGCCTCGCCGATAGCCTCAAGCCGATCACCTTGCTGCCTGCGCTGGCGGGCATCGATACCGTCTTCTATCTGGTGCATGCCATGGGGGCGGGGGCCGATTTTCACCGGTTGGAGCAGCAGGGGGTAAAGAATTTTGCCGCCGCCGCCCGTGCCGCCGGGGTGCGCCGCATCATCTATCTCGGGGCAATCCAGCCCGAGCAGTGCAACAGCCGCCATCTCAACTCCCGCCGCCACTGTGGCGAGCTGTTTCGCGAATCCGGTGTGCCGACGGTGGAGCTGCGCGCCGGCATCATCATCGGGCCCGGTTCGGCTGCGTTCGAGGTGATGCGGGATCTGGTATTCAACCTGCCGCTGATGGTGACGCCCAAATGGGTGCGCTCGCGCACGCCGCCGATTGCGCTGTCCAACCTGTTGCACTATCTGGGCGGGCTGGTGGAAGCCGACGAGGTGGATGGCCGCATCTTCAATGCGGTCGGCCCCGAGCTGCTCAGCTATCAGCAGCAGTTGCAGAAGTTCGCCGCCCATATCGGCAAGCGCTGCCCCATCATTCCCATTCCGTTTCTGAGCCCGCGTCTTTCTGCCTGGTGGCTGCAGTTTGTCACTTCTGTGCCGCAGCCGGTGGCCAAGGCGCTGGTGGGCGGTCTCAAGCACGATATTCCGGCGGATGACGGCCCGCTGCGTGCCCTGCTGCCACAGACCCTGCTCAGCTTCGACGAGGCGCTGGCGGAGAGTCTGGCGCTGGAGCAGAAGCTGGGTGCCGAACAGCAGGGGCAGGAGACGCCGCTCGGCCTGCGCTGGCGCCATCCCGAATATGGTTTCTATGACCGTACCGCCAGCGGCGAGGCCATCTGCCTCGCTTCCCCCGAGGTGGTGTGGCAGGTGTTGCAGCAGCTGGGGGGGGAGCAACGCTATTTCTACATGAACGAGCTGTGGGTGGTGCGCGAATGGATGGATCATCTGATCGGCGGCCCGGCCCGCACCCGTGGCCGCACCAATCCGGATCGTTTCGTGAAGGGGGATATGCTCGACTCCTGGCAGATCCTCGGGGTGGATGAGGGGCGCAGGCTCGATCTCTTGTTCAACATGAAGGCCCCGGGCGTCGGGCGGCTGGAGTTCAACATCCTGCCGGAGGAGTCCGGGTTGACCCGCATCCGGGTCACCGCTCACTGGCACCCGCAGGGCGCCTGGGGGTTGGCCTACTGGCTCGCCATGCTGCCGTTCCACCTCTTTATCTTTCAGGGGATGACCGATGCCATCGCCCGTCAGGCCGAAGCGAGGGCAGGTATCCCGGTGATGGATTAAACCCTCTTCACACTATCCCCGCTGATAGAGTGCCCCATTCGGAGCATTTTTTATGCGGCGGCCATGCCAGGTTATGGCAGATAGTGGTAGGCGTCTCATGGCAAAGGCTGGCATCATGCCGCGGTCTTGTTTACCGCGGATAGAGAATCAGTCAGAAAAAGAAGGGATTATGAAGAAAAAACCGTCAATTTTGGGGGGCGCCTGCATCATTGCCAGCGTCTGCGTGGGAGCTGGCATGCTCGGTCTGCCGAGTTCGGGGGTGGGGGCCTGGACCCTCTGGTCGGTGCTGGCGCTGACCGTCACCATGGTGATGATGACCCTCTCCGGCTGGATGCTGCTGGAATCCTTCCAGCACCACGATATGCGGGTCTCCTTCAATACCGTGACTCGCGAGCTGCTGGGGGAGAAGCTCAATCTCCTCAACAACCTCTCGGTCTACTTTGTTGGCGGCATTCTGCTCTACGCCTATATCACCTCCTCCGGTGCCATCCTGCAGGGGATACTGGGGATCGACAGCAAGCTCGCGTCCGTGCTGTTCGTGGCGCTCTTCTCTGCGGTGGTGTGGCACTCGACCCGCGCCGTTGACCGCATCTCTGTGGTGCTGATCGCCTTTATGATCCTCAGCTTCGCCCTCGGTGTGGCCGGTCTGCTCGGCAGTATCAAGCTGCCGACCCTGCTTGATCTGGCGGGCAGCGAGAGCCGCTACGCTCCCTATGCCATGGCGATGCTGCCGGTGGCGCTCACCTCGTTCGGCTATCACCACTCGGTGGCCTCCCTGCGTGCCTACTACCAGAACGAGCAGCAGGCCAGATGGGCCATTCTGGGGGGAACCCTGATCGCGCTGGCGCTCTACGTGCTCTGGCTGCTGGGGATTTTCGGCAACCTGCCCCGTCAGGATTTTGCCCCCGTGATTGCCAAGGGGGGCGATGTGAGCGTGCTGCTCTCCGCGCTTTCAGGGGTGATCGAATCGGAGAAGGTGGCCAGCGCCATCAACGGCTTCTCCATGGCGGCCATCCTCTCCTCCTTTATCGGAGTGGGGCTCGGGGTGTTCGACTATCTGGCTGATCTGTTCAAGTTCGACAACAGCCGCGCCGGTCGCTGCAAGACCTGGGCGGTCACCTTCCTGCCGCCGCTGGTGCTCTCCCTGCTCTTCCCGTTCGGCTTCCTGCTGGCCATCGGCTATGCCGGTGCCGCCGCAACCATCTGGACCTGCATCATCCCGGCACTGCTGGTGCTGCGGACCCGGGCGCGGGCCGAGCGGGGCGAAGTCACCCCCCATTTCGTCACCCCAGGCGGCAAGCTGATGGCTTGGCTGCTGATCCTGTTCGGATTGGCGACCGCGCTGTTCCACTTCCTGTCGATGGCAAATCTGTTGCCGGTCTATCTGGGCAACTGAGTCAGGTCTACAGCTCTGACAGAAAGGGCGGCAAGGCCAACTTGCCGCCCTTTTTGCGCCATTTTTACCCCACATAGCAGGATCTATAACTAAAGTGGTAGGTGTGAGTGGGGTAAGGTGCTGAAATAACTGGTCTGATCTGGCTGGCGGCAGCATGATCTGCTGGGCATGCCCGCCGCTTTCTTTTATGATCCCCGCCCTTCTGCGTGCCCCCTGTCGGCACCTCATTTGCACCAACCACATCGGGGTCCCCCATGTCCGATCTGCGTCAAGAAGCACTCGATTACCACGCCCAGCCCGTACCGGGCAAAATTGCCATCGCCCTGACCAAGCCTGCCGAAACCGCCCGCGATCTGGCGCTGGCCTACAGCCCGGGTGTCGCCGAGCCGGTGCGCGAGATCGCCGCCAACCCGGCCGATGCCTACCGCTATACCGGCAAGGGCAACCTGGTGGCCGTCATCTCCAACGGCACCGCCATTCTGGGGCTGGGTAATCTGGGGCCGCTGGCCTCCAAGCCGGTGATGGAGGGCAAGGCCCTGTTGTTCAAGCGCTTCGCCGGTATCGACGCCATCGACATCGAGGTGAAGCACGAGACCAGCCAGCAGTTTATCGACACGGTGGCGGCCATCGCCGATACCTTCGGTGGCATCAATCTGGAAGATATCAAGGCGCCGGAGTGTTTCGAGATTGAAGAGGCGCTGATCGCGCGCTGCGACATTCCGGTGTTCCACGATGACCAGCACGGTACCGCTATCGTCACCGCCGCCGGTCTGCTCAATGCGCTGGAAGTGCAGGGCAAGCAGATCAGTGACAGCCGCATCGTCTGCATGGGGGCGGGGGCTGCCGCCACCGCCTGCATGGATCTGCTGATCAAGTGTGGCGCCAGGGCGCACAACATCTTCATGCTGGATCGTCAGGGTGTGATTCACACCGGCCGCAGCGATCTCAACAAGTACAAGCAGCGTTTCGCCAACGAGACCCCGCTGCGCACCCTGATGGATGTCATCGAAGGGGCGGATGTGTTTGTCGGTGTTTCAGGCCCCGACGTGTTGCCCGCCGAAGCGGTCGCCCTGATGGCGCCCAATCCGGTGATCTTCGCCTGTTCCAACCCGGATCCCGAGATCAAGCCGGCGCTGGCCCACGCGGTGCGCAGCGACCTCATCATGGGTACCGGTCGCTCCGACTACCCGAACCAGATCAACAACGTGCTCTGTTTCCCCTTCATCTTCCGCGGTGCCCTCGATGCCCGCGCCAGCCGCATCAACGATGCCATGAAGATTGCCGCGGTCGAGGCGATCCGTGCGCTGGCCAAGGAGCCGGTGCCGGCCGAGGTGCTGACCGCTGCCGGGGTGAGCGAGCTGGCCTTCGGCAAGGATTACGTCATTCCCAAGCCGATGGATGCCCGTCTGCTGCCGCGGGTTGCCCGCGCCGTGGCGCTGGCGGCGGTGGCCTCCGGCGTCGCCCGCATCGAGCTGCCCGCGGACTACATGCTGTAATCCGGCGTTGCAAACGGCCCCTTTATCGGGGCCGTTTTTATCTCTGCTTCTGGCGACAGCCAGAGACGCCAGCCGGGCGACAGGTTGGGGCAGATGGAGGCAAATCGGGTGCAAAGGTGGTCAAACAGCGCTCTCCTCTGACACAATATTGCCACTATGACGCTAACGAGAATCAAGATGCAGCAGCCTGTCAGCGGCCGTTTGGCCCACGCCCTCTCCTTCTTGCGCCATGATGGTCGCCACTTTGCCCAGTTTGTCTGGGGCCGTTTCCAGCAGGACAGATTGACGGTCACCGCCGGTTATCTGGCCTATGTCACCCTGCTTTCGCTGGTGCCGATGATCGCCGTGGTCTTTGGCATGATGTCCGCCTTCCCGGTGTTCCAGAGCCTCAAGCAGGCGATGGAGCAGTTCGTCTACCACAACTTCGTGCCGACCGCGGGCGATATGCTCAAGGAGTACATCGACGGCTTCGTCGCCAATGCCACCAACACCACTGCTGTGGGGATTGGGGCGCTGGTGGTGGTGGCGTTGATGCTGATCTCCGCCATCGACAAGAACCTCAACTACATCTGGCGCTCGACCCAGGGCCGCCCGCTGGCGCAGGCCTTTGCCATGTACTGGATGATCCTGACCCTGGGGCCTGTGCTTATCGGGGCCAGTATCGCCATCTCCTCCTATATCTTCTCGCTGCGGCTGTTTGGCGCCGAGAGCCTGTTCGGCATCGGTTATCTGCTGTTGCGCGGTTTGCCGTTCCTCTTCTCGGTGCTCACCTTCCTGCTGGTCTATACCGTGGTGCCGAACTGCAAGGTGCGGCTGATCCACGCCTTTATCGGTGCGCTGGTAGCGGCGACCCTGTTCGAGCTGGCCAAGCGCGGCTTTGCCATCTATATCACCAACTTCCCCTCCTATCAGGCCATCTACGGTGCGCTGGCCACCATCCCGATTCTGTTTGTCTGGGTCTATTTAAGTTGGCTGGTGGTGCTGCTCGGTGCGGAGACCACAGCCTGCCTCGGTGAGTACGAGAAGCCGGCGAGCGAGGAGCTTGGCTAAGCCATCGCCTTGGCCACCGGTTTATTGGTAGCATCGACGACCGCCCCTGCAATCGAGCCGGGGCGGTCGTTCTGTTTTGAGAGGAGAGGGATGTGATTGCACTGATTCAGCGGGTCAGCGAGGCCAGCGTGACTGTCGAGGGGGAGGTGACCGGCGCCATCGGTCAGGGATTGCTGGTACTGCTCGGAGTAGAGCAGGGGGATGACGAGGCCAAGGCCGACAAACTGCTGCACAAGGTGAGCGGCTATCGGGTCTTCAGTGACGAGAATGGCAAGATGAACCTCAATGTCGGTCAGGTCGGCGGCAGCCTGCTGGTGGTCTCCCAGTTTACCCTGGCGGCCGATACCAAGAGCGGGATGCGCCCCAGCTTCTCCTGCGGAGCTCACCCGAGCGAGGCCGAACGCCTCTATGACTACTTCGTGGCGAAGGCTGCTGCCAGCGGCATCCCGACCGCAACCGGGCGTTTTGCCGCCGACATGAAGGTGGCGCTGGTCAACGACGGCCCGGTTACCTTCTGGCTACAGGTCTGAGGATGTTTCGTCCCGTGGTGTGACATGGACGATGACATTGATGAAGCCCGCGACCGGATAAGGGGTGGCGGGGCCAATCCACTGTTCTATCAGTGTCAGGGCGTGGGTTAGCTCCAGTTCGGTGCGCGGCAACAGGTTGATGACCAGAGTGCCGCAGAGGCGGGGAGCCAGCGCCCGGTAGAGCCGCTCCTGAAACAGCAGCAGCGGGTTGCCATCGTGACTGAAGAGATCGAGCAGGATGAGGTCGTACTGCTGCTCGCTCTGCTCCAGAAAGGCGAGGGCATCGGCCTGATGGAGTGCCGGAGCAGCGTGTTCATCGCTCTCCTGATGCTGGAAAAACTGCTGATAAACGGTCAGCACCTCTTCGTCGAGGTCGACGCACTCATGGCGGGCATCGGGCCAGCGCTGACTCAGATGGCGGGTGAGATCGCCGCCACCCAGCCCTAGTTCGAGGATTTGCTCAGCCCGCTCCGGTAGCAGGCAGGCGATGACCCGCTGATGGGGCAGACAGAGGGTCGCGGGGTCGGCGAGCGACATGGCGGATTGCACCACGCCGTCTATCTCCAGCCAGCGGTGCTGGTCATTTTCCTGTACCGTGAGGCGGCGCTGGGGTTTGACGCTGAGGTGCAACAAGTGATCGGCTTGGTACGCTTGCAGATTGAAGTCCATGAATTTGCACGGCAAGATGGTTTCCGACCAGTGTAACTCAAGGATGAAACTATGTACCGGGTAGTCACCCCTCAAACGGCAGCCGAGCTGGATGCCTACTACCAGTTGCGCTGGGAACTTCTGCGTAAGCCCTTCAATCTGCCCGTCGGTTCCGAGCGGGACGAATACGACACCGTTGCCATTCACCGGCTGATGCTGGCACCCGATGGTACCCCTATTGCGGTGGGGCGCCTCTTTATCGGCGGCGACGAGGCGCAGATCCGCTTTATGGCGCTGCGGCCCGAATATCGCGGCCAGGGGCTGGGCGCCAAAATGGTGGAGGATCTCGAGGAGCTGGCCCGCAGCGAGAAGGTGAAACGGCTGGTGATGAACGCTCGTCAGGAGGCGGTGGAGTTCTATCGCAAGTGCGGCTTTCTCGAAGTGGGGGGCGGCCCCGTCTCCTTCGGCCGCATTCCCCATCGCCAGATGATCAAATCCCTGAGCCCGTTGCAGACTATCCAGTATCGGCCGGAGTGGTGTCAGGATCTCACCACCCGTTGGTCGCGCGGGGTACCCATCAGTGAGAAGATGGGGATGCACATCAGCCACTACGATGGCCAGACCTTCCATCTCAAGGCCAATCTGGCGGCCAATTTCAACGTGCATGGCAGCATGTTCGCCGGCAGTGTCTACAGCCAATGCGTGCTGGCGGGCTGGGGGCTGATCTGGCTGCAACTTAAAGAGGAGGGGCTGGTGGGCGAGCCGGTGCTGGCCGAGAGCACCATCAAATATCATGGCCCGGTCGATGAGGAGCCCGAGGCGCGAGTGGCCCGCGAGGGGATGCCCGCCGTGCTGCAGCCGCTCAAACGGGGGGAGCCTGCCACCTTCAGCCTCAAGATCCAGCTGTTCAGCGGCAGCAAGCTGGCGGCGGAGTTCTGCGGTCACTACGTGGTGCAGCCGCCCCGCCGCCCGGGCCAGTAACCGCGTCGTTTCCCCATCAAACAACAAGGCCTCATCATGAGGCCTTGTTTGTTTTTACCCTTGCTGGCTGTCGCTTGTCTGCCCGGCTTGGGTCTGCACTTGGGCTTGGGCTTTCGGTGCGGGAGCCGGTCGCCAGAGCGGCGCACTGTTGCCTTGCGGCGGATAGCGTACTCCCACTTCCCAACCGCAGGCGTCCTGCTTCTGCGGGAAGCTCCAGGCCAGTGTGGGTTCCGTCAGCGGCCCGCGCCACTGGCCGAGCAGCTCGGCGCAGCGGTTGCCGTTAAGCACCCCCAGATCGAGCTGCCACTGTTCGTTGACCAGATCGATCCCCCCTTGCAGCGCCAGCAGATGGGTGATGGTGGAGGCGCCAGCCTGCTCGATCTGCAGTTGCCCCTTGTCGATCTTGCCCTGCAGCTTGATGCGGTAGAAGGGGGTGTCACCCTCCTGCATCGCCTGCCACAGCTGATCCGGCGTCAGGGTGGGCGGGGTTGCCCCCTTGAACCACTCATCCAGCAGCGGATCTATCTTCACCTTGTCCCAGAACGGCTCGTCGGCATCGAGGGCAAAGCTCCCCTGCAGGGTCTGGCGCCACTCGCCCGCCGTTTTGCCATGTTCGGCTTGCAGATCGGCGCTCACGTCCGCCTTGCCGGCGAAGGAGACCGGAGAGTGGAATATCTTGCCCCACTGCTGCAGATCCAGCTTGGTCGCCTGCAGTTGGAGGCGGCTGCTCTGGCCCGGTTCGCGGCCCCACTGGCCACTCAGGCTGAGAGTGCCCTCATCCGGCAGCGAGCTGGTGAGTTTGCCCAGTTGCCAGGAGCTGGGGGTCAGCTCCCCATCCAGCTCGCCGTTGCGGGCGCTGAGGCCATCCCACACCAGCTCGAACCACTTGCTCTCGATACGGGCACGGCCGAGCAGCGGGCCGGGCTGGTTATCGCGCAGGGCGAGATCGCTCAGATAGAGCTGCCAGCCGGTCAGCGACAGGGGCAGGGTATCATCGAAGGAGAGCACCTTGAGCTTGTCGAACGCCAGCTTGCGGATATCGACCTGCTGCGGGCGCCAGCTCTGCCAATCCTGCCACCAACCCTGCGGCAGGCTGATATCCATGCCGCTTAGCGCCACGTCTTTCAGGGTCAGCTTCTGCTGCTGGCTATCGAGGGAGAGCTCGACATTGAACGCCCCTTCATAGGCCTTGCCCTGCAGTTCGCCGTCGATCTGCTGGGGTGAGAAGGCGAGCTTGCCCTTGATCTCCTCCAGCTGGAACAGGCCGCGGCCCATGTCGCCCAAGGTGCCGCTCAGATAGCCGGTGGGCTGGTTGCCCGCCTGCCAGTTGAAGGCGGTGAGCTGGCCGCTGAAGTTGTTGAAGGAGAGCTCCTGATTGATGTCGTTGAGGCTGACGCCGTCCAACTGACCGCGATCCAGCGACACGCTTTGCAACGGGAAGCGCTGCGGGAAGCCTTGCTGTGTCAGATCGCCCAGCTCCACCCGCATGCCGCGCGCCTTGAGATCGTGCAGTTGCAGGGTGCGAGCGGGCCAGTCCAGCACCATGCCGGTCTCCAGCAGACCGTCGAACAGGTTGGTCACCAGCTTGTCGGTGCGCAGCACTTCTCCTTCCAGCCGTCCTTGCAGGTTGAGACGGGCGAAGGTGAACTGCGGAGTCTCCAGCTGGCCGATATTGAGGCTCAGGTTGGCCTGTGGTTGCCGTTTCGGGTCGATCAGCTCCCAGTCACTCAGGGTGGCATTGAGGCCGCGCAGGGTCAGCTCGGGGCTCTCCAGACTGAGCCGGTCTATGGTGCTGTCGCTGATGGTGAGGGAGTGCACCGGCAGGTTCGGCAGCTGGTTGGGCAGCGGCAGCTTGATGGCGGGACGAATGAGATCGAGATGGGCGATGCGCACGTCGCGGCTCAGCCAGTCGATGCTCTCGATCTCCAGATAGATCTTGTCGAGGGAGACCGCATCGCCGTAACGTACCTGCTCTGCCAGCAGGGTGTAGGGGTGGAGCGGGTTGAATACCAGCCGTCCTATGGTGACCGGCACACCGGTCTGCTGGCTGATCCAGCGGGCGATGGGGCCTTTGGCGCGCTCGGCGTCGAACAGGCCGAGGGCAACCCAGACAAATAGCAGCAGGAAGGCGAAGGTGTAGAGCAGGCCGCGTAGCCAGGAATTCATGGGTGCTTTCCTCCTGTTTTGGGATTGGTTGTCAGGCGTTTGAGTAGTGGTCTCGCAGACCGAGCCAACGGCGAATCAAGGGTTCGACATGGCTTGGGTGCCTATCCATAAGGACATGTGCCCATCTTCTGCATCTACCTCGGTCAGGCATTGGAATAGTGATCCCGTAAGCCGAGCCAACGTCGAATCAAGGGTTCGACATGACTTGGGTGCCTATCCATCAGGAAGCGCGCCATTTTTTGCACCTGTGGAATAAGCGGCTGATCCCGCACCAGATCGGCGATCTTGAGATCGGCCAGACCGGTCTGGCGAGTGCCGAGCAGTTCCCCCGGGCCGCGCAGTTCCAGATCGCGCTGGGCGATCAGGAAGCCGTCGTTGGTCTCCCGCAGCACCCCGAGTCGGCTCTGGGCCGTCTTGGACAAGGGGGCATGATAGAGCAGCACGCAGTGAGAGGCCACCGCACCCCGGCCAACCCGGCCGCGCAGCTGGTGCAACTGCGCCAGCCCGAGCCGTTCCGGGTTCTCGATGATCATCAGGCTGGCGTTGGGCACATCCACCCCCACCTCGATGACGGTGGTGGCGACCAGCAGTTGCAGTATGCCTGCCTTGAACTCCTCCATCACCCGCTGTTTCTCGACCGGGCGCATCCGGCCGTGTACCAGCCCGATATGCAGGCCGGGCAGCAGGTTTTGCAGCTCGGCGGCGGTATCCTCGGCAGCCTGACACTCCAGCACCTCCGACTCCTCGATCAGGGTGCAGACCCAGTAGGCCTGCTTGCCCTCGGTGCAGGCGAGCTTGACCCGCTCGATCACGTCGCCGCGACGGCTGTCGGGCAGCGCGACTGTGGTGATGGGGGTGCGGCCCGGCGGCAGTTCGTCGATGACCGAGGTATCGAGGTCAGCATAGGCGGTCATCGCCAGGGTGCGGGGGATCGGGGTGGCGGTCATGATGAGTTGATGAGGATGCACCCCCTCACGTTCCCCTTTCTCGCGCAGGGCGAGGCGCTGATGCACCCCGAATCTGTGCTGTTCATCGATGATGACCAGCGCCAGACGCTGGAACACCACCTGCTCCTGAAAGATGGCGTGGGTGCCCACCACCATCTTGACGCTGCCATCGGCGATGGCGGCCAGCGCCTCCTCCCGTGCCTTGCCTTTCTGCTTGCCCGCCAGCCAGCCGACTCCGATGCCGAGCGGCTCCAGCCACTTGGCGAAGTTGATGGCGTGTTGTTCCGCCAGCAGTTCGGTCGGCGCCATCAGGCCCACCTGACAGCCGTTGCCGATGGCCTGCAGGGCAGCCAGCGCTGCGACCAGGGTCTTGCCGGAGCCCACATCCCCCTGCACCAGCCGCATCATGGGGTGGCTCTGTTGCAGATCCTTGCTTATCTCGGCTACCACCCTGCTCTGGGCGCCGGTGGGCTTGAACGGCAGGGCGCCGAGCAGCTGTTCGACCAGCGCAGGCGCCGGTTTGAGGGCGCGGGCCAGCTGGGTTTGTGCCTGAGCACGTACCTTGAGTACCGAGAGATTGTGAGCCAGCAGCTCCTCCAGTACCAGTCGCTGCTGGGCCGGATGTTGGCCGCTTTCGAGCAGCGGCAGTGCCACCGAGGGGGGCGGACGGTGCAGCAGCTTCAGAGCAGCGGCCAGCTCAATCTGGTGGGGATAGAGGCCGGCGGGCAGCAGCTCCTCGACGCCATAGAGGTCGAGCTGAGCCAGCGCCTGATCGGTGAGGCTGCGCAGGGTGAGCTGGCGCAGCCCTTCGGTCGTCGGGTAGACGGGGGTGAGCGCCTCTTCGGTCTGACCTGCCTGCTCCTCGCCGAGCAGCTTGTACTCGGGGTGGGCCATCTCCAGCCCGTATTTGCCGGGGCGCACCTCGCCAAAACAGCGGATCAGGCGGCCCGCCGCCAGACTGTTTTTCTGAGCGGCGGTGAAGTTGAAGAAGCGCAGGGTGAGGGTGCCGGTGCCATCGCTGATGCGACAGACCATCATGCGGCGGCGCCCCATCACCAGCTGAGTGTCCTGGATTTCGCCCTCGACTGCGCCGTGCAGGCCGGGCGGCAGATCGCCGATGGGCCACACCTGGGTGCGGTCCTCGTAGCGCAGGGGAAGGTGGAACAGCAGATCCTGTACCGTGGTCAGTCCCAGCCGCTCGAGCTTCTCCTGCATCTTGCTGCCGACACCCTTGAGGCTGTCGAGAGGAATTTTATCCAATTTCATCAATTAGATGCCCGAAAACACTGTAAATATGTCCAGATGATAGGGGTTGTTGAGGGGCCGATGCAAGCCGAGTTGCTGCTGGTTGGGTCGCCAACGCGGGGGAGATGGCGGATATAACAAAGGCCTGCCGAAAACGGAAGGCCTTGGTCTGATTGCCGTTGGGCTGGGTGGGCGCTGCGCGCCCCGGGGTCAGATGATCCGCTTGAGCAGCAGATGCGCCTTGACCCGGTGGATCCGTCCCAGCAGCTTGCGCACCTGTTCCGGGTAGTCCTGGATCTGTTCCACCTGATCGAAGTGACTGATCCGCTTGGTGTTGGTCAGGATGTTCTCCCGCTCCGCGTTGAACTGGGGACGCAGCAGGTGGCGACGATCGTGCACCAGCAGGCCGTTCTCCAGATCCAGCGCCCAGGCGCGGGGGTTGAGGTTGTTGCCGGTGAGCAGGGCCCACTCGTCATCCACGAAGATCCCCTTGAGATGGTAGGAGTTGCGCTCGCAACACCAGAGCATCAGGTTGAGGCGACCGTCGTCGATGTGACGCTGGTTGCGCTCGGCAAACTTGCGCAGGTTGGTCTCGTAGAGATAGGGCAGGCCACCGATGGTGGAGAACTTCTCTTCCGGCGGAATGAAGAAGTCGTTGGCGGTCTTGTCGCCCACTACGATGGTGACTTTGCAACCGCGCTGCAGCAGATCCTCGATATCCTTGCTCAACTCCTTGGGCGGGTTGAAGTAAGGGGTACAGATAAAGATCTCCCGCTCGGTGGCGCGCACCAGATTGCGGATCATCAGGTTGAGCTGATTGTTGCGCTTGCCCAGACCCACCATGGGGGTGACGGCCACCTCCTGGGTGTTGACCGGCATGGTGCTGAAGCGGTACTGGCTCTGGCGCAGGTTCTGCTTGAAGCGGCGGATCGGCCCCTTCAGCTGTTTGGCGCTGGGGATATCGCTGTGATCCAGTCGCTGCACCGCGTCGCTCTTCACGAACAGGTCGTCCACATAGTTGACCATGCTGCGGGCCAGCTCCGGGCTGGTGATCTGGTGATAGCGATCGAAGCGGTATCGATCCTGCTGATGCAGGTAGATATCGTTGAGGCTGGCGCCGGAGTAGAGCACCACATCATCAAAGATGAAGCCCTTGAGGTGGAGCACGCCGAGCAGCTCGCGCCCTTTGACCGGCACGCCGTAGATTTCGATCTGCTGCTCGTAGCGGGCAGCCATGGCCTGATACATCAGGTGGTTGCCGCCCTGTTTGCCTTTGCCGATCAGGCCGCGCTGGGCACGGTGGAAGTCGACGAACACCTTGATGTCGAGGGCCGGATTGCGCTGCTTGGCGGCGTAGAGGGCGGAGAGGATCTCCCGGCCGGCTTCGTCATCCTGCAGATAGAGCGCGACCAGATAGATGCGCCGGGTGGCACTGGCGATAAGCGCAAGAATGCGGCGTTTGAAATCCTGGGCGCTATAGAGCACTTCAAACTGATCCGCTGCGACGGCGATCTGGGGCAGGCGCGCCAGCAGTTGTCGATAATGGGCCGATGAATGCATAGATAAACCTGAAATCACGGGGTTAAGCGTTCCACTCGGAGCGATGAATAGGCGATTCTAGCAATCTCGCCCTCTCAGCCAAAGAAAGAATCATCAGAAAGATGAAAAAGGCCTCACGAGTGAGGCCTTTTTGTCAGCATTTTGCCCTTGTCAGAGGAAGCTGTAGATGATCATCGCCATCACGCCGCCGGTGGTGCCGATGATGGTTTCCATCACGGTCCAGGTCTGCAGGGTCTGCTTCTCGGTCAGGCCGAGGTAGCGGTTCGCCAGCCAGAAACCGGAGTCGTTGACGTGGGAGAGCACGATGGCACCGCCGCCGATGGCGATGGTGACGGCAGCCAGCTGGGCACCGCTCAGGCCGAGGGGTTCCAGCATCGGCAGCACCAGACCGCAGGCGGTCAGCATGGCGACGGTGGCGGAACCCTGAATCACCCGTACCGCAGCGGCCAGAATGAAGGCCAGCGCGACGATGGGCAGACCGGAGTCGGCCAGCATGTTGCCAAGCGCGGCACCCACGCCGGAATCAACCAGCACCTGCTTGAACACGCCACCGGCACCGGTAACCAGAATGATGACGCCCGCCGGCTGGATGGCGCTGTTGCAGACGCTCATCACCTCGTCACGGGACATGCCGCGGCGAATACCCAGCAGATAGAAGGCGGCCAGACAGGCGACCATGATGGCGGTGAAGGGGTGACCGATGAACTCCAGCCAGTTGTGCAGGGTAGAGCCCGCCTCGACGAAGCGGCCGACGATGGTTTTGAGGCCGATCATCAGCAGCGGCAGGCCGATGAGGCCCATGGCCAGCCCGAAGGAGGGCAGGGATTTGCTGTCATCGTGAACGCTGTTCTGGGCATCGGCGGGCAGCGGCACATCGACGATCTTGCTGATGAAGTCACCGAACAGCGGGCCAGCCAGGATCAGCGCCGGTACGGCGGCGATCAGGCCGAACAGGATCATGTAGCCGAAGTCGGCACCCAGCTGGGAAGCGACCAGAATCGGGCCCGGCGCCGGGATCAGGAAGGCCTGACAGGTTGCGATACCCGCCAGCAGGGCGATACCGATCTTCACCACACTGCCGCCGCCGCGACGGACGATGGCGAAGGCGACACCGATCAGTAGCACCACGGCCACGTCAAAGAAGAGCGGCAGGGCGCAGACAAAGCCGGTCAGGGCCATGGCCCAGTTGGCGCGCTTGACGCCAAACTTGCCGAGCAGGGTGTGAGCCACCCGGTCGAGGGCACCGGTCACTTCCATCACCTTGCCAAACATGGCACCCAGCGCCACCACCACGGCAACGAAGCCGAGGGTGCCGCCCATCCCTTTCTGGATGGTGGCGGCGATGTCGGCCGGGTTCATGCCGGCGGCAAGACCGGCCACCATGGAGACCAGAATGAGGGAGACGACGGCGTGCAGACGAGCCTTCATCACCAGGAAGAGCAGCAGCACGATCGAGCCGGCGGCCGTCATGATCAGGGAGAGGTCAGACATTGTTATGCGTTCCTTAATCCAAGTTCGGTAGTGACACCCTGTCGATCCGTCGACAAACCATATCTTTATGATTTATTTAGATTTATGGCAAGGGCTCAACATCATATGCCCAGGTGACTATGGGTTTGCTCAGTCTGTGGCAGACTTCACATTTTTAATCGTTACCGGTAACATGTTACCGGTAACGTGCTAGATTAGAACCCATCAACAGCTGGTTTTTTGAAAAGTGGGACAGAGGTCAAATTATGGCGGGTAAGTGCATTATCGTGATGGGTGTATGTGGCAGCGGTAAATCCAGCGTGGGCCTCAAGGTGGCAGAAGCGCTGGGCGCCAAGTTCATCGATGGTGATGATCTCCACCCCAAGGCCAACATCCAGAAGATGGCTGGCGGCAACCCCCTCAACGATGAGGATCGCGCCCCCTGGCTGGAGCGGATCCGCGACGCCGCCTACAGTCTCGAGCAGAAGAACGAGACCGGCATCATCGTCTGTTCCGCTCTCAAAAAGAAGTACCGCGACCAGATCCGCGAAGGCAACGAGTCGGTCAGCTTCATCTTTCTCGACGGCAGCCAGCCGCTGATCCTCGAGCGGATGCGTGCCCGCAAGGGCCACTTCATGCGCGAAAGCATGGTACAAAGTCAGTTCGATACTCTGGAGCGCCCGGATGGCGAAGCCGGTGTATTCCACATTGATATAGACGGCACCTTCGAACAGGTGGTTGACCGCGCCGTCACAGCATTGGAGCAAGCCCAATGATTCATCAGGTAATTTCCGACGTCACCGCCCGCATCCGCGAGCGCAGTGTCGCCCGTCGTCAGGCATTTCTGGCCCGCATCCAGCGCCAGGCAGATCAGGGCAAGACCCGCGCCGCGCTGGCCTGCGGCAACCTGGCTCACGCCGTGGCCGCCTGCAGCAGTGACGAGAAGGGTCGCATTCTCGATATGACCCGTGCCAACGTCGGCATCGTCACCGCCTACAACGATATGCTGAGCGCCCATCAGCCCTATCAGGGCTATCCGGATCAGATCAAGGCGGTGCTGGCCGAGCTGGGCCACAGCGCCCAGGTCGCCGGCGGCGTGCCCGCCATGTGCGACGGCGTGACTCAGGGTCAGCCGGGGATGGACATGTCCCTCTTCTCCCGCGACCTGATCGCCCAGGCGACCGCGCTGTCGCTCTCTCACAACACCTTCGACGCCACCCTGCTGCTCGGCATCTGCGACAAGATTGCACCGGGTCAGATCATGGGGGCCCTCTCCCACGCTCACCTGCCGACTGCATTCGTACCGGCGGGCCCCATGGCGAGCGGCATCAGCAACGACGAGAAGGTGAAGGTGCGCCAGAAGTACGCCGCCGGTGAAGTGGGCCGTGATGCCCTGCTGGAGATGGAGTGCGGCGCCTACCACGCGGCAGGCACCTGCACCTTCTACGGCACCGCCAATACCAACCAGCTGGTGTTCGAGGCCATGGGCCTGATGCTGCCGGGCTCCGCCTTTGTGCACCCGCATAGCGAGCTGCGCCGCGCCCTGACCGCTGAAGCGGCCCGCCGCATCAGCGCCATGATCCCGGGTTCCCCGGCCTATCGCCCGCTGAGCGAGGTGCTGGATGAGCGCTCGCTGGTCAACGGTCTGGTGGCCCTGCTCGCCTCTGGCGGCAGCACCAACCACAGCATCCACATGGTGGCGCTGGCCCGCGCGGCCGGTCTGGTACTGACCTGGGATGACATCAGCGATCTCTCCGACGTGGTGCCGCTGCTGGTTCGCATGTACCCGAACGGCCCGGCCGACGTCAACGCCTTCGAACAGGCAGGCGGCGTGCCCGGCCTGATGCGCCGTCTGGCGCAAGAGGGGCTGATCCACATGGACGCCACTCCGGTCTTTGGCGAGATGCAGGATTACCTCAGCCGCCCGGCACTGGTCGATGGCCAGCTGGTATGGCAGCCGGTGGGGGAGAGCGGCGATGCGAGCGTGCTTTCACCTTCCGGCAGCGTGTTCCAGGCCACTGGCGGCACCAAGCTGCTGGCGGGCAATCTGGGTCGTGCCGTGGTCAAGGTCTCAGCTGTGGCTCCCGAGTATCGGGTGATTGAAGCGCCGGCGCGGGTCTTCTCCTCCCAGCATGCGGTGGAAGCGGCCTACAAGGCGGGTGATCTCAATCAGGACGCCGTTATCGTGGTGCGCCACAATGGTCCGGCCGCCAACGGCATGCCGGAGCTGCACAAGCTGATGCCGGTGCTCGGCAACCTGCAGAAGGCGGGCTACAAGGTGGCGCTGGTCACCGATGGCCGTCTCTCCGGCGCCTCCGGCAAGATCCCGGCCGCCATCCACGTCACTCCGGAAGCGCTGCACGGCGGGGCCATCGGCCTGCTTGCTGACGGCGACCTGCTGCGGGTTGACGCGGTAAACGGCAGCCTCGACTGTCTGACCGATTTGAGTGGCCGTACCCAGGCCGAGATTGACCTCACTCTGGAACAAGAGGGGTGGGGTCGTGAACTGTT
>NZ_JAAKNE010000047.1:0-28869 GCF_049170755.1 Aeromonas sp. 604176 | reverse complement strand
GCCCTGTTACTGCTGCTCTATCGTCGTTACCACACCCTGAACGTGGACACTGTGAGCGAGATGCGCGGATGAGCCTCTTATATCTGACTTTTCTATTTCCGCTGCTGGGATGGCTGGTGTTGGCCTTCTCCCTCGGCCGGTTTGGTGAGCGTACCTCGGCGCTGATCGGGGTAGGCTCCATTGGCCTGTCGGCCCTCACTACCCTGTGGGTGGGCATCGACTTTCTGGGCAACCCGCCCGAGGGGGGCGTCTATGTCCAGCGCCTGTGGCAATGGATGGCGGTGGGCAACTTTACCCCAAGCTTCTCGCTGGCACTGGATGGCCTGTCGCTGACCATGCTGGGGGTGGTGACCGGGGTCGGTTTCTTTATCCACCTGTTCGCCTCCTGGTATATGCGCGGGGAAGAGGGTTACTCCCGCTTCTTCACCTACACCAATCTCTTTATCGCCAGCATGCTGTTTCTGGTGCTGGCCGATGACCTGCTGTTTGTCTACCTCGGCTGGGAAGGGGTAGGGCTGTGCAGCTATCTGCTGATCGGCTTCTACTACAAGGATCGCAAGAACGGAGCGGCGGCCCTCAAGGCATTTGTCGTGACCCGGGTGGGTGATGTCTTCCTCGCCATCGGTCTGTTTATCCTCTATCGGGAACTGGGCACCCTCAATATCCACGAGCTGCTGGTTCGTGCCCCGACCCTGTTTGCCGAGGGCTCCCCTGCCCTGTCGCTGGCCTGCCTGATGCTCCTGGGCGGCGCGGTCGGCAAATCAGCCCAGCTGCCGCTGCAAACCTGGCTGGCGGATGCGATGGCAGGCCCGACCCCTGTCTCCGCGCTGATCCACGCCGCCACCATGGTGACCGCCGGTGTCTACCTGATTGCCCGTACCCACGGCCTGTTCTTGCTGGCGCCAGAGATCCTCCATCTGGTCGGGCTGGTTGGCGCCATCACCCTGGTGCTGGCAGGCTTTGCCGCGCTGGTTCAGACCGATATCAAGCGGATCCTCGCCTACTCCACCATGAGCCAGATTGGCTACATGTTTCTGGCACTGGGTGTCGGCGCATGGGAAGGGGCCATCTTCCACCTGATGACCCACGCCTTCTTCAAGGCGCTGCTGTTCCTCTCCGCCGGTGCCGTGATCGTTGCCTGCCACCATGAGCAGAACATCTTCAAGATGGGTGGCCTGCGCAAGAGTTTGCCGCTGGTCTACGCCTGCTTCCTGGTGGGGGGCTCGGCGCTGGCGGCGTTGCCGCTGGTCACTTCCGGTTTCTACAGTAAGGACGCCATCCTGTGGCAAGTAGAAGCCTCTGGCCAAAGCGCGCTGCTGTGGGCAGGTCTGGTAGGGGCATTCCTCACCTCGCTCTATACCTTCCGGCTGATATTTATCGCCTTCCATGGCAAAGAGCAGACCAAAGCCCATGCGGGCCACGGTCTGGCTCACCATCTGCCGCTGCTGGTGCTGCTGGTGCTCTCTACCGGCATTGGGGCTCTTATCACCCCACCACTGGCAGGTGTACTACCTGCAGGCCCGGGGGACCATATCGAAGAGGGTCGCCATGCACTGGAGATCACCTCCGGCATCATCGCCATCGCAGGCATTGTGCTGGCCGCATTTCTGTTCCTTGGTGAGCGCCGGCTGGCCACATCCATTGCCAACAGTGCGCCGGGTCGTCTGCTCAGCACCCTCTGGTTCAACGCCTGGGGCTTTGACTGGCTCTATGACCAGCTGTGGGTCAAACCCTATCTGCTGGCGACCCGTCTGGTCGGGCAGGATCCGCTGGACTGGATGATGGGCCTGCCCGCCTGGTTTGCCCTGCGTGGCAACCAGCTGCTGGCCTGGACCGTGACCGGCAAGTTGCGCTGGTATGCCGCCTCCATGGGGATCGGCGCCGTGCTGGTGCTGGCGCTGTTGCTGCTGGGGTAACGCGATGAACAACCGGACAATCATACAGCCGGGCTGTTTGCTCTCCCTGATGGAACAGGGAGCGCAATCTCATATGAACTTAAACGAGAGCTGATACCGTGACCTTACTCTGGATCTTGCTAATTCCTTTTATCGGCGGCTTGCTCTGCTGGCAGATGGAGCGTCTCGGCGGGCAGTTTGTCCGCTGGGTAGCCCTGCTCTCCATGAGCGCCAGCCTGCTGCTCTCCTGTGCCATCTGGCTAAGTGGTGATTTCTCCCTTGCCACGACCGGCCTCGACAGCGCGGGCGTCTCCGGTGCTGCCTCCGCCTGGGCCGCCGAGTGGCGCCTGCCGTGGATCCCCCGCTTCGGCATCTCTTTGCATCTGGCTGTGGATGGCCTGTCGCTCTTGATGGTGATCCTCACCTGCTTTATCGGGGTACTGGCCATTCTCTGTTCGTGGAAAGAGATCGTGCAGCGCATCGGCTTCTTCCACCTCAACCTGCTCTGGATCCTGGGCGGCGTGCTCGGGGTCTTTATGGCGCTGGACCTGTTCCTCTTCTTCTTTTTCTGGGAGATGATGCTGGTCCCCATGTACTTCCTGATTGCGCTCTGGGGCCACTCGGTCACTGACGGCAAATCACGGATCAACGCCGCGACCAAGTTCTTCATCTACACCCAGGTGAGCGGCCTTATCATGCTGGTGGCCATCATCGGGCTGGTGCTGACCCACCAGCATGCCACCGGAGTCTTCACCTTCAACTATCTGGAGCTGCTCAATACACCGATGAGCAAGGGCGTTCAGTGGCTGCTGATGCTGGGATTCTTTATCGCCTTCGCGGTCAAGATGCCGCTGGTGCCGCTGCACGGCTGGCTGCCGGATGCCCACAGTCAGGCGCCGACTGCAGGCTCGGTGGATTTGGCAGGTATTTTGCTCAAAACCGCCGCCTACGGTCTGCTGCGCTTTGCCTTGCCGCTCTTCCCCGAAGCATCCGCCGAGTTTGCTCCCTACGCCATGGTGCTTGGCCTGATCGGGATCGTCTACGGTGCCATCGTGGCCTTTGCCCAGACCGACATCAAACGGCTGGTAGCCTACACCAGCATCTCCCACATGGGCTTTGTGATGATCGCCATCTACTCGGGTAGCGAGCTGGCCCTGCAGGGCGCCGTGGTGCAGATGATCGCCCACGGTCTCTCCGCAGCCGGCCTCTTTATCCTCTGTGGTCAGCTCTACGAGCGGTTGCACACCCGGGATCTGCGCCAGATGGGCGGCCTGTGGGGACGCCTGCGCTATCTGCCCGGCGTGATGCTCTTCTTCTCGGTGGCGTCGCTCGGCATGCCGGGCACCGGCAACTTTGTCGGCGAGTTCCTGATCCTGGTCGGCAGCTTCCAGGTTGCCCCTGTCATCACGGCAGTCGCCACCTTCGGTCTGGTACTGGCCTCGGTCTACTCCCTCATCATGTTGCAGCGCGCCTGCTTTGGCCCCGCCAAGGATGAGAGCATGCTCAAGGGACTGGATCGCCGCGAGCTGACCATGATGATGGTGATCGCGGGCCTGCTGGTTCTGCTTGGCCTCTATCCCCAACCCGTGATTGACACCGCCAGCAGCAGCCTTATCAACGTGCTGCACTGGTATCTGCTGCCGACTGCTGGAGCCCTGCAATGACTTTCTCCGCTTCCCAACTGCTGGTACTGCTTCCCCTGCTGTTGACCACCGGGGCCATGGCGGCCCTGATGCTGGCCATCGCCTGGCGCCGCTGTGTCACCACCGCCTTTACCGTGACCATTGTTGGCCTCAACCTTGCTCTGTTCTCGCTGCCCATCGTGATGGCGCAAGGGGATCAGGGGGTCACCCCGCTGCTGCAAGTGGACAGTTACGCCGTCTTCTACATGGGGCTGGTACTGATCGGCGCCCTGGCCACCTGTACCTTCGGCCAGTCGTGGCTGAAAGCCTATCCGGATAACCGGGAGGAGTTCTTCCTGCTGCTGCTGATCGCCACTGCCGGTGGTCTGGTGCTGGCCTGCTCCCGTCACCTCGCCTCTCTCTTTATCGGGATCGAGATGCTGACCCTGCCGATGTTCGGTCTGGTGGGTTACGCCTACCGCGAGCGCCACTCGCTGGAAGCCGCGGTGAAATACATGGTGCTCTCTGCCGCCGCCACCGCCTTCCTGTTGTTTGGCATGGCGCTGCTCTACGCGCAGGCTGGCAGCCTGAGCTTTGCCGCCCTGGGGCAGACCCTGGCCGAGAGCCCGGCTCACCACCCGCTGCTGATGGGCGGTTTGGGGTTAATGCTGGTCGGCTTTGCCTTTAAACTCTCCTTGGCCCCCTTCCACCTCTGGACCCCGGATGTCTACGAAGGTGCCCCGGCACCGGTCGCCACCTTCCTCGCCACCGTCAGCAAGGTGGCGGTCTTTGCCGTGCTGCTGCGCTTCTATCTGGCGGTACCGGCGGCGAGCGATCCCATGATCCACTGGCTGCTGGCAGCCATGGCGGTCATCTCCATCCTGGTCGGCAACCTGCTGGCCCTGGTGCAGACCAACGTCAAACGGATGCTGGGTTACTCCTCCATCTCCCACTTCGGTTACCTGCTGGCGGTAATCGTGGCGAGCCGATTCGGCCAGATGCCGGTGGAAGCAGCCGGGGTCTACCTGCTGATGTATCTGTTCACCAGCCTGGGTGCCTTTGGGGTGGTGAGCATGATGTCGAGCCCCTATCGCGGCAAGGATGCCGACTCCCTGCACAGCTATCGCGGTCTGTTCTGGAAGCGCCCCTATCTGACTGCCGTACTGACGGTGATGATGTTGTCACTCGCGGGCATCCCGATGACCCTCGGCTTTATCGGCAAGTTCTACCTCATCGGCGTCACCGTCGAGGCGCAGCTCTGGTGGCTCTCCGGCGCCATCGTGCTCGGCAGCGCACTGGGTCTCTACTACTACCTCAAGGTGATGGTGACCCTCTATCTGCGCGAACCGGGCATGCAGCAGCGCGATGCCAGCGCCGACTGGGCGCTCTCCTCCGGTGGTGTGGTGGTACTGCTCTCTGCCGCCCTGGTGGTGTTGCTGGGGCTCTATCCCCAGCCGGTCATCAGTCTGGTACAAGGGTTCCAGCAGGTGGTGTTGCAGTAACCCGGCTCATTTCCCTTCAAAACCGGCCCATGTGGCCGGTTTCTTTTTTATGTGGATTGCCTGCTGGCAGAGACCCTTTTGTGTTGGCATCTCACACCCCGTGCAGCCGTTGGTCTCGTCCGGTATTCATCCAACCCCCTTGCTGATATATTGATGACTGGCAGGAATGGAGTTCCGAGCGATGATGCAGCCTACTTTTCATCAATTTGATGCGCATCCACTGGCCGATGCATTGCTTCCCTATGAGGGGCAACGACTCGATGTGTTGCTAGCCGAGCGGGATGCCGCACGCGTTGCCGATCTGCAGCAGCAGTGTCAGCGCCTCAACATTCAACTCTGCGGCGCCATCTTTCCACGCCTTGTCAGTCGGCACGGTTTCCACGAAAGGGGGGCTTGGCTGTTGCCCCGACCAGCATCCCACAATCCTCTGCTGCTCTCGCTCTCCCCTACAGCCAGTGCCGATACACTGGCCGATATCATCTGCGAGCAGTTGGCGTCCCGACTGGCAGAATGGCCGGACACCGAGAAGGTTCCCACCCTCTTTCTCACCTTTGACGCCATGCTCCCCAATATTGCAACCCTGCTCGAGGGGATCTATCTAAGGCTGGCGGACAGGGTCAACTATGCGGGTGTCAATGCAGGTAGCGGCCAGTTCACAGCCATGCCCTGCCTGTTTGACACCCAGAGATTGCTGGGGCATGGGGTCAGCTGTGCACTGCTCTCCCCCCACAGTCCCCCCTTGCTGGAGCACGGCTATCAACTCACTGCCCAGCCCATGCTCGCCACCAGCAGTGAAGGCAACAAGATCTCCTTTATCGACTGGGAGCCGGCTTTTAGCCGCTATCAATCCCTGATCCGGCAACAGTTCCAGCAAAACCTCACACCAGAGCAGTTCTATCGGTACGGTGTACATTTGCCCTTGGGGTTGCTGCGAGCCAATGGCGATGTGATCGTGCGGATCCCGGTCGCCGTTACCGACGACGGTGCCCTGCTCTGCGTCGGAGAGGTGCCTGACCACAGTATTCTCACACTGCTGAAAGCCCCGGAAAGCCCCACAGAGCACGCTGTCGAACTGGCCGAAAAGCTCGGCCGGCACGGTACACCCGAGCGCCTCGAGATCTATTACTGCGCCGGCCGTCAGCAGCACTTCGGCGAACAGAGCACCCTGGAGCTGGAGACCCTCTTTAGCCACAGCGGAGCCCACGAGCTGGTCGGGGCCCTCTCTCTTGGCGAGATAGGAAGTGTAAGTCCGGGGGATTACCCGCTCTTTCACAACGGTGCCATCCTCTGTCTCAGCGAGGGTTAGCAATGAATAACGATCACGCCATGGCCATTGTCTGCGATCTCGCCCTCTGCATCGGTCGGGAGGTCACACTCGATGCCCTGCTCACCAAGGTGGTGCAGCGCTTTATGTTTCACTGTGCCACACCGGTTGGTGTGGTATTGCAGCAGCAACGGGAAGGATATGAGCTGCTCAAGGTCATTGGTGATGATCAGCTATCCCGGCACAGTGGCTCGCTGCTCTCCTTGCCTGCCTGGATTGTTGAAGGTGACCAATGTGCGCTGCAAACGACCTTGCCTCTCCCCGGTGGCCGACCGTACCACTTTGCCTATCGGCTCAGGGTTGACGGGGGATATCTCATCTTGCTGCTGGCCCCCCAACCCCAGCAGCACACAGTGCCGGTCTGCCATCTGTTCAGCCCGGTGCTCGGTAATCTGGCGCGCGCCATCCAGTTGTGCAAGGACAGCGAACAGCTCGCCAGGCGCCAGCAAGCCGAGCTGGTCGACATGCAGCGCCTCAACGAATCCCTGCTCAAGGCCATTCCCATCCCGGTGTTCTACAAGGATGTCGAAGGGCGCTTTCTCAGCTGCAACCCGGCCTTTACCCAGGTCACCGGGATCAGCAAGGCCGAACTGCAGGGGAAGCGGGTGGACGAAATCCTGCCCCCGGAGATGGCGGACGAATATACCCAAAGGGACATGGAGGTGCTGCGCAGCAGGCAGCCGCAATATTTTGAACACACGCTGTTTGATCGCAGCGGCCACCGCTACCAGGTGCTCAACTTCAAGGATCTCTTCTATGACCATCAGGGCGAGGTGGCCGGAATCATAGGGGCACTGGTCGACATCACCCATATCAAGGAAAGCGAGCAGCGCCAGCGCACCCTGCTGTTTCAGACCATCGCGGCCCTCTCCTCCGCGATTGCCCACAAAGATCCGGTCACGGCAGGACACGAACGGCGCGTGCATGATCTCGCGCTGGCTATAGGTCAACAGCTGCAACTGCCGCAAGAGCAGCTGGATGGATTGGGTCTTGCGGCCATGGTGCATAACATCGGCCTGCTGCAGATCCCGGCGGAGATCCTCACACGCCCGCGGGAACTGAGGCCGGTTGAGTTCGAACTGATCAAACAGCATCCGGACACTGGCCGCGAGATCCTGCAACAGATTGACTTCCCCTGGCCCATCACCACCATAGTGATGCAGCACCATGAAAATCTCGATGGTAGCGGCTACCCACAAGGGCTACAGGGGGATGCGATCTCGCTGGAGGCGAGGATTATACGGGTCGCCGACTCCCTGGCCGCCATGACGGCCCACCGTCCGTTCCGGCGCGCCCTCTCTCTCACCGATGCGTTCGCCGAGCTGACGCGCTATGCCGGTGTGCATTACGACGAACAGGTGGTCGATGCCTGTTTCGCCGTCTGGCAAGCGGGCTACCGCTTTACTACCACCTGACTCTGGTTGCACCAAGATGATGTTAAAAGATCTACCGCCATCCATTCAGCCACCGGGCGTCAGCTCTCACCCCACCGCAGCCCTGCTCCATCAGGTGATGGAACAGCTGCCCTATCGCGTCCTGTTGAAAGATACCCGTTCACACTTCATCGCCTGCAACCGACTGCTGGCCGACGATCTGGCCCTCACCCCGGCCGAACTGGTTGGCAAGTGCGATGCCGATTTTTTCCCGGCCGAGCTGGCCCAACGCTACCGGGATGACGATCTCCAGGTCATGGCCAGCGGCACAACCCGGCATCACGAAGAACCCTATCTGAAAGGGGGTGAAGACCGCTGGCTCAGTACCACCAAGTTTCCCCTGTACGATGAGCTGGGCAAGGTGATCGGTGTCGCTGTCTTTTTCGAAGATATCACCGACCAGAAACAGCAGCAGGAGCGTCTCCAGCAATATACCTGGACGCTGGAAGCAATAACCCGCGCCCACCATGCCATGCTCAAGCAGGGGGATGAACAGACACTACTGCAGGAGATCTGTGATGCCATCACTTTCGATGGCCGTTTTCCCCTAGTGACCGTACTGCAGACCGCTGATCAGAACAGAGTACAGATCCTGGCGCAGGCAGGTCAGGCCGTCTGGTTTGCCAGCGATAACTGGCTCACCCGGGACGCAGCCCTGATCAGTGCAATCAGTTCAGGCGAGATGCGCAACGAAGCACTTGGCACCGAACTGGTCCACCACTCCGCCACCTTGAGGGGACGGCTGCTGCTGCCATTGCAGTGGCAAGCCACTGTGCCAGGCGGACTGCTTATTCACAGCACGCAGGCCAGAGCCTTCACCGATGAGGAGGTGCATCTCTTCAACGGACTGGCCGACTACCTGACCTATGGCCTGCAGGCACGTCGAACCCAGCAGGCCTATCTTGCCGCCCAGCGTGAAAAAGCCATGCATGCCCGCCAACTGGAGCTGGCCCTAGAGGATGCGCTGGGAGCCATCGCTGCCGTGCTGGAACAACGCGATCCCTACACCGCCGGACACCAGAAGCATGTCGCTACCCTGGCGCTGGCCATCGGCCGAGAACTGGGGTTGGGTGATAAACCGCTACGCGGTCTCTATCTGGGCGCCATGGTGCACGATATCGGCAAAATCCAGGTCCCTGTCGAGATCCTCACCAAACCGGGCAAACTGACCCCCCAGGAGTTCAATCTGGTCAAGGAGCATCCGACAGCGGGTTATCTGGTGCTCAAGGATATCGCCCTGCCCTGGCCCATAGCCCGGATGATCCACCAGCACCACGAGTATCTCGACGGTTCCGGCTATCCATCAGGGTTAAAAGGCGAGCAGATCCTGCTGGAAGCGCGCATTCTCACGGTCGCCGATATAGTGGAGTCCATGTCATCGGATCGTCCCTACCGTGCTGCCCTGGGGATTGCGCAGGCCCGAACCCATATCATGGCCATGCGGGGAGTCCAGCTGGATGAAGCCGTGGTCGATGCCTGTCTGCGTATTCTGGATCGGGGAGAGTTTACCCCTCATGAACTTGGCCACGGCCAAACCTGATCGACAGAGCCCATATTGAAAAACCGGCCAAATTTGGCCGGTTTCTGTTTTTATGCGCTGGTGCAGTCGCGATTAACCCAGACGAACCCGGGCGTTGCGGAACATCCGCATCCAGGCGCCGTCCTCGCCCCAGTTGTCGGGGTGCCAGGAGTTGGCCACGGTGCGGAACACCCGCTCCGGGTGCGGCATCATGATGGTGGCGCGTCCATCGGTGGTGGTCACGGCGGTGATACCATCCGGCGAGCCATTCGGGTTGGCCGGGTACTGCTCGGTCACGCTACCACGGTTGTCGACAAAACGCAGCCCTACCAGACCGCTCTGCTGCAGTGCGCTCAGGTGAGCGGCATCGCGCACCTCGACACGCCCTTCCCCGTGGGAAACGGCAATGGGCATCACCGAGCCTGCCATGCCGGCGAAGAAGGCGGACGGGGACTCCTGCACTTCCACCAGGCTGAAGCGCGCCTCGAAGCGCTCGGAGCGGTTGCGCACAAAGCGCGGCCAGAGATCGGCACCCGGGATGAGATCCCGCAGGTTGGACATCATCTGGCAACCGTTGCAGACGCCCAGCGACAATGTATCGCCGCGTTCGAAGAAGCGCTGGAACTGCTCGCGGGCGTTGTCATTGAACAGGATGGACTTGGCCCAGCCTTCCCCCGCCCCCAAAACGTCACCGTAGGAGAAACCGCCACAGGCCACCAGGGTCTGGAACTCTTCCAGCTTGATGCGACCGGAGAGAATGTCGCTCATATGGACGTCCACTGCGGCGAAACCGGCACGATCGAACGCCGCCGCCATCTCTACATGGGAGTTGACCCCCTGCTCGCGCAGCACCGCCAGACGGGGGGAGACCCCGCGGGCAATGTAAGGTGCAGCCACATCCTCGGACGGGTTGTAAGTCAGCTTGGCATGCAAACCCGGATCGGTGGCGTCCTGACGGGCCGCGTGCTCACTGTCGGCGCACTCGGGGTTGTCGCGCAGGCGCTGCATCTGCCAGCTGGTCTCGCCCCAGATGGTGCGAAGGGCGGTACGGCTGGCACGATAGACCTCCTGACCGCCCCGCTGCAAGGTGATGAGATCCCCTTCGCGCACGGTACCGAGCACATGGGAGCAGGCTGCCAGACCGTGACCGGCCAGCAGGGTCATCACCGCCTCTTTGTCTTCACGACGCACCTGAATGACAGCGCCCAGCTCTTCGTTGAACAGCGCTGGCAGCAGCTCGCCGCCGATGCGATCGAGCTGGATGTCGAGGCCGCAGTGGCCGGCAAACGCCATCTCGGTCAGGGTGACGAACAGGCCACCGTCGGAGCGGTCGTGATAGGCGATCAGTTTGCGATCGGCCACCAGCGTCTGAATGGCGTTGAAGAAGCCCTTGAGCTGGACCGGGTTGTCGAGATCCGGCGCCTTGTCACCCAGCTGGCGATAGACCTGCGCCAACGCAGATGCGCCGAGGCGCTGCTTGCCATTGCCAAGGTCGATGAGGATAAGGTCGGTTTCACCGAGATCGGTACGCAGTTGTGGCGTGACGGTGTTGCGCACATCTTCGACCCGGGCAAACGCCGAGATGAGCAGGGAGAGCGGCGAGGTGACGCTGTGCTCCTTGCCATCCTGCTGCCAACGGGTCTTCATGGACATGGAGTCCTTGCCCACCGGAATGGTGATGCCCAAGGCCGGGCAGAGCTCCTCACCTACCGCTTTGACCGCCTCATAGAGACCGGCATCTTCACCCGGGTGACCGGCAGCGGCCATCCAGTTGGCGGAGAGCTTGACCCGCTTCAGCGACCCGATATGAGCCGGTGCCAGGTTGGTGAGCGCTTCCGCTACCGCCATGCGAGCGGAGGCGGCGTGGGAGAGCAGCGCCACCGGGGTACGCTCGCCCATGGACATGGCTTCGCCGTGATAGCTGTCGTAGGTGGCAGCGGTGACGGCGCAATCGGCCACCGGGATCTGCCAGGGGCCAACCATCTGGTCGCGATTGACCAGACCGGTCACGCTGCGATCGCCGATGGTGATAAGGAAGGACTTCTCCGCCACGGTCGGCAGGCGCAGAACCCGCTCGGCAGCGTCACTCAAAGTGATGCCATCGAGCTGGAGCGCTTTGCCCTGTGCAGGCAGGTTCACCACGTCACGGTGCATCTTGGGCGCCTTGCCGAGCAGCACATCCAGCGGCAGATCGATAGGCTGATTGTCAAAGTGGCTGTCAGAGAGGGTCAGATGCTTCTCTTCGGTCGCGGTGCCGATCACGGCATAGGGGGCGCGCTCGCGCTCACACAGGGCCTTGAACAGTGGCAGCTTGTCCTGCGCTACCGCCAGCACGTAACGCTCCTGGGATTCGTTGCACCAGATCTCCAGCGGGCTCATGCCCGGCTCGTCGCTCTGGATGGCGCGCAAATCGAAACGACCACCGCGCTCACCGTCGTTGACCAGCTCCGGCATGGCATTGGAGAGACCGCCCGCCCCCACATCGTGGATAAAGACGATAGGGTTGTCGTCACCCAGCTGCCAGCAGCGATCGATCACCTCCTGGCAACGGCGCTCCATCTCGGGGTTGTCACGCTGCACCGAGGCAAAGTCGAGATCTTCGGCTGACTGGCCGGAGGCCATGGAGGATGCAGCACCGCCACCCAGACCGATGTTCATCGCTGGGCCGCCCAGCACGATCAGCGCCGCGCCGACCGGGATATCCCCTTTCTGGACATGTTCGGTGCGGATGTTGCCAATGCCGCCCGCCAGCATGATGGGCTTGTGGTAGCCACGCACCTCGACGCCATTGTGGCTCGGCACCTCCTCTTCGAAGGTACGGAAGTAACCCAGAATAGCCGGACGGCCGAACTCGTTGTTAAACGCGGCGCCGCCGAGCGGCCCCTCCTGCATGATGTCGAAGGCGCTGACGATACGGCTCGGCTTGCCGAAATCCTGCTCCCAGGGCTGCTCAAAGCCGGGAATGCGCAGGTTGGAGACGGAGAAACCGACCAGACCCGCCTTGGGCTTGGCACCGCGACCGGTTGCACCCTCGTCGCGGATTTCGCCGCCGGAGCCGGTGGCTGCGCCCGGGAACGGGGAGATGGCGGTCGGGTGGTTGTGGGTCTCCACCTTCATCAGGATGTCGACCTGTTCCTGGTGATACTGGTATTCGCCGTTGGCCGGGCTCGGGAAGAAGCGGCCACCCTGGCTCCCTTCCATCACGGCGGCGTTGTCTTTATAGGCAGAGAGGACATGATCCGGCGTCTGCTCGAAGGTGTTCTTGATCATCTTGAACAGCGACTTGGGCTGCTGTTCGCCATCGATGGTCCAGTCGGCATTGAAGATCTTGTGACGACAGTGTTCGGAGTTCGCCTGGGCGAACATGTAGAGCTCGATGTCGTTGGGGTTGCGACCCAACTTGGTGAAGTTCTCCACCAGATAGTCGATTTCGTCGTCGGCCAGCGCCAGACCGAGCGCCACGTTGGCTTCGGCCAGGGCTGCTCGACCACCGCCCAGCACATCCACCTGGGTGAAGGGGCGCGGCTCGTGGTGAGCAAACAGGGCGGCAGCTTCGCTCATCTTGGCAAACACCACTTCCATCATCCGATCATGGAGCACGGCGGCAATGGTGCTGCGCTGGGCGGCACTCAGCTCACCCTGCCCCTTGATGGTCAGGTAATAGGCAATACCACGCTCCAGCCGCTTGACCTGTTTCAGGCCGCAGTTGTGGGCGATGTCGGTTGCTTTGGAAGACCAGGGGGAGATAGTGCCGGGGCGGGGGGTAACAAGAAACAGCTGACCGCTGGGGGTGTGTTCGGGGATGGTCGGGCCGTAGCGCAAGAGCTGGCCCAAGGTCGCTCGCTCGGGGGGAGAGAGGGGGCTTGTCAGCTCGGCAAAGTGCACATACTCGGCATAGACATCCTCTATCTCTACTCCGCTCTCTACTCCACTCTCGTTTCTCATCTGTGCGAAGCGTTGCAGCAGTTTTTGGACACGAAAATCAGACAGTGCTGGGGCACCACGCAAGATATCCATATGACCTTTCTCACCAAGTTTTAAAGTGGGGGGGAATTGAGACGCGCGTATTATAGGGATCTGGCTCACAGCGGACAAACGTTTTTCTCACTTCGAGCAGTGTGACTCTGCGCACACTCTCTGGTATAAAGGTGCCTCTTTTTTGACAAATGCCGATTTTTTCAACAAAGGTACTCACCTACTTGCGCTGCATTTTTCGACTGTTTATCGGGCTGTTGTTGACGCTGACGCTGGTTGGCTGCGACTTCTATAGCCCCTCCAGCCAGCTGGAGCAGATCCGCCAGCGAGGCGAGATCCGGGTTGGCACCATCTATGGTCCCACCTCTTATTACCAGCGTGACGACCTCGCCCAGGGGTTCGATTACGAGCTGGCACAAAATTATGCCGACTGGCTGGGGGTGACACTCACCATCATCCCGGTCGACACCACTGACCAACTGGTCACCCTGCTGAAAAAGGGCAAACTCGATCTGGCAGCTGCCGCCATCATGGTCACCCCCGAGCGGCGCGAGCTGTTTCGCTTCGGCCCGGGCTTCTATCAGGTCTCTCCCAAACTGGTCTATCGCAACGGCAAACCCAAGCCGGCTTCGTTGAACGATATCAAGGGCAAGCTGGTGGTGGCCGCCGGCTCCACCGGGGAAGATCTGCTCAAAGAGATGAGCAAAGAGAATCCGAAACTAGCCTGGAGCACCAGCGACAACGCCGATGTTGAGGAGCTGCTCAAGCAGGTGGTGGATGGCAAGATTGACTACACGGTGGTGCAGGATACCGTGCTGGCCCGTACACAGCGCTACTACCCGGAGCTCACCGAGGGGCTGACCCTGGCCCAGAAGCAAACCGTTGCCTGGGCCATGAGCAAGCTGCCCGATGACAGCCTCTATGCCAGCGTGATCGACTTCTTCGGTCAGCGCTTTATGGATGGTGCCATCGCCAAGCTCGACGAGAAGTACTTCGGCCACGTGCAGAACTTCGACTTTGTCGATACCCGCACCTTCCTCAAGCGCGCCAAGAGCCTGCTGCCCAAGTACCAGCCGCTGTTCCAGACTCACGCCAAGAATATCGACTGGCGTCTGCTCGCCGCCATCAGCTATCAGGAGTCCCACTGGGACCCGCAGGCCCGCTCCTACACCGGCGTGCGCGGCATGATGATGCTGACCGAGCCCACTGCAAAAGCGATGGGGGTCAACGACCGGCTTCATCCGGAAGAGAGCATCAAAGGTGGCTCCCTCTATCTGCAACAGATGATGGAGAAGGTGCCGGATTCGGTGCCCGATGACGAGAAGGTGTGGTTTGCCCTCACCGCCTACAACATCGGTTACGGCCACATGATGGACGCCCGCCGCCTGACCAAAGAGCTCGGCAAGAATCCTGACGCCTGGAGCGACGTGAAAGAGGTGCTGCCGCTGCTGCAGCAAGCGCGCTGGCACCGCAAGGTACGTTACGGCTATGCCCGTGGCAGCGAGGCGCGTAACTATGTCAACAACGTGCGCCAGTATTACCAGAGTCTGCTCTGGCTCGACAACGAGCAACAGAAGGCACATCAGCGGGAGAGTCTCGACAACGACAGCGAGCCGGAGATCGCCGAGCGCCCGACTATCATCACCGAAGTGGTCAATCAGATCACCATGCGCTAACCAGCCATTATTCGGCTGTTTTCACGCAAACTTCTCTGTTACCATCGATTCACATCGGAGCCTATCCGAAATCGCATTGTTTTCATTATGTTGAGAGATTAAATAACAGCAATTTCGGATGGGCTCCATCAATGACCCAAGGCCGGGATGGCCAACTGAGTTGGGAGGAGACCAAGATGCAAAAACGTAGAAAAATCAGTCTGGTCAGAAAAGCGAAGTGCAGCTGGAGCCCCAGACGCAAACTCAAGCTTAATGACATCAAGCGCAACCTGTGGCGCAGAAATCGATCCTATACCCTGCTTATTGCAGAGCACACAGCATAAACCCGGCATTCGCCGGGTTTTTTTATCTTCTTTCTCACCTAAATATCGTCTTAAACCAGCTCAGCCTTGAACTGTACCGTCCGCTTGGAGATCAGCGAGTTGCAGTGGTTGCAGAAGTAATCCACCGCGCCGCACGCCTTGAGACGCTCCAGCTCCTGCTGGCAGGTGGGGCAGATGGCCGTGACGCGGACATTGGCCTGACACTGGCCACAGGTTTGCTCCTTGCTGCGGGTATCCAGTTCAGCCTGGCATGACGGGCAAAACAGGGCTTCCATAATCAACTCCTCGAAAGTGGATCTGCCATGGTCTTGTTCCATGGCAGATCCCCCTCCCCTTATTCCTCACCTTAACATGGCGAGGATAACAAAGCGGCTGCCGGTGAGGGCAGCCGCAAGGGCTTATTTCTTCTTCATTTTCAGCAGGCGTTTGCGCTGACGTTCCTGACTCAGGGTCATGGTGTTCTTCTTGCCTTCAAACGGGTTGACCGACTCCTGGAACTCGACCCGGATCGGCGAGCCCATGATCTTGAGGGACTTGCGGAAGTAGTTGATCAGATACCGCTTGTAGGAGTCCGGCAAGTCGTTCAGCTGGTTGCCGTGGATCACGATGCGCGGCGGGTTGTAGCCGCCGGCGTGGGCATACTTGAGCTTGACGCGGCGACCATTAACCATCGGCGGCTGGTGATCTTCCTGCGCCATCTGCATGATGCGGGTCAGCATGGCCGTGCTGGTACGACGGGTGGCGGACTGGTAAGCCTCCTGAATGGATTCAAACAGATGGCCGACACCGCTGCCGTGCAGGGCGGAGATGAAGTGGACGCGAGCGAAGTCGATGAAGCCCAAGCGACGATCCAGCTCGTTCTTCACATCCTCTTTCACCTTCTGATCCAGACCATCCCACTTGTTCACCACCAGCACCACGGAGCGACCGGCGTGGAGCACATAGCCAAGGATGCTCAAGTCCTGATCGGTGATGGTCTCCTGGGCGTCGATCACCAGCAGGCAAACGTTGGCATCTTCGATGGCTTTCAGGGTTTTGATAACGGAGAACTTCTCAACCGTCTCGTGCACCTTGCCACGACGACGCACACCGGCGGTGTCGATAACCACATACTTCTGCTCGTCACGCTCCATCGGAATGTAAACGGAGTCACGGGTGGTGCCGGGCATGTCATAGACGATGACCCGATCTTCACCCAGCATGCGGTTGGTCAGGGTAGATTTACCGACGTTGGGACGACCAACGATGGCGAACTTGATGGGCAGGTCGGCGAACGGGGTCTCCTTGGTGTCCTCTTTGGTATCGAGTTCACCGGCAGCCACCATGCGCAGCAGGGCTTCTTCGTCGAAGTCCTCCTCTTCCTCATCCTGCGCATCTTCATCGGTAGCGGAGTCGACCAGGGTCTCCAGATGGGGAGCCAGGGCCAGTTCCAGCAGGCTCAGCACGCCACGACCGTGGGCGGCCGCGATCTGGTAGACCTCGCCCAGCGCCAGACCGTAGAACTCGGAGACCGCGGAATCACCGTCGATACCGTCGGTCTTGTTGGCCACCAGAAATACCTTCTTGTGGGCCTTGCGCAGGTGCTCGGCAATGGCTTGATCCGCCGCGGTCAGACCGGCACGGGCATCCACCATGAACAGCACGACGTCCGCTTCTTCGATGGCCAGCAGAGATTGCTCGGCCATCTTCAGCTCGATCCCCTCTTCGGTGCCATCGATACCGCCGGTATCGACCACGATAAATTCCAGCTCGCCCAACTTCGCCTGACCGTATTTACGGTCCCGGGTCAGACCGGGAAAATCGGCAACCAGGGCATCCCGAGTACGGGTCAAGCGGTTAAAAAGGGTGGATTTCCCCACGTTGGGGCGGCCCACCAGGGCTACTACAGGAGTCATAAAAGCCTCATTCTCAAGACGACAAAGGCTCCGGGTCCGAAGACCAGGAGCCGGATATTCACATTATCGGACGATCAAGGACGCTTGAGGGCGTACAACTTGCCGTCACGGCTCTGCACATACAGGGTCTCGCCATCCACCAGCGGGGCGGCGTAGAGACCACTGCTATCGAGCTGCTGCATAGCCTTGATGGTACCGTCGGTACGATCAAGCCAATACAGGTATCCTTCCACATCACCCACCACCACATAGTCACCGAAGATGACAGGTGCAGTGACGGTACGATTTTCCAGCTGGGTGTTGGACCACAGCTCCAGACCGTTGCGACGGTCGATGGCAAACAGGTGGCTGCGGCTGTCGGTCAGCACGATGGCATTACCGGTCATCGCCAGATCGCGATAGCCGGAATACTTGCGCTTCCACACTTCATCGCCGGTCATCAGCTTGCGCGCCATCAGCTGACCGTTGTAGGCGATGGCGTAGAGCTCATCACCGGCAATCAGCGGGCTGGCATCGACGTCAACCATGCGGTCCAGCTCGGTGGCACCGCGCGGATCAGCCACCTTGGACTGGCGCACCGGCTGGCCGTTGCTCAGCAGGGCGATGCCCACCTTGCCATCGGCACGACCGTAAATCACGGCGCCGTTGGTGATCACAGGTGCACCGGCACTGCGCAGGGTCAGCGGCGGCTGCTCTTCGGAGAGCGACCACTGCATCTTGCCTTCATCAGTGTCGAGGGCGATCAGGCGACCGGAGGTGGTCAACACCACCACGCGGCCATCTTCCACCGCGGGGCTTGCCACCACTTCGCCGGGCACATTGGTCTGCCACAGCACTTCACCGTTCTCTTCGTTCAGGGCGTAGACCACCCCGTTCTCGGAGCCGAGGAACAGCTTGCCGTAACGGGAGACCAGGCCGCCGGAAAGGCGGGCGCTGCGCTTGTCGGCGTTGACCGGCAGGTCGGCCAGATCGACAGTCCAGAGGCGATCGCCACTGGCACGGTCAAAAGCGCTGACATCGCCGTCGCGGGCCGCCGCGTAGATGCGATCCTCTTCCACCACCGGCTTGAGCTGGGAGTAGAAGTCACCGATGCCATCACCCACAGTAGATGACCATGCGGTGTCGGCAGTGAAGGCAGATTCAACCTTGGGCAGCGGCGCCATCGGGTTGAGATCCTCTTCGGAACTGAACAGGGAGCAACCCTGCAGAGCGAAGGAGACCGCAGCCCCCAGCGCCACCATCTTGAATAGATTACGCATCCGGTGCCTCACCAGTCGCAACGGCCGGCAGGGCCAGATCGTCCATTTTCAGCTTGAGCTCGGCGCTACCCTGCAGGCCGCCAGCATCGGCCGCTGCTTGATAGGCATCACGAGCCTCTTCGGTCTTGCCCTGCTTTTGCAGCACATCACCACGGGCTTCGGCTACCTGTGCCTTGAAGGCCTCATTCTGGATGGTTGCCAGCTTGGCCAGCGCTTCATCTGCCTTGCCCTGATCATTCAGCACACGGGCCAGACGCAGCGCCGCGATGGGACGAATGCTCTCGTCACCCGTGGTCGCCACCAGCTCCAGCTGCTCGGCAGCCAGATCCAGCTTGCCCGCCTTGACGGCAGCGGCAGCCAGTTGCAAAGCGGCCAGTTCACCGTAGGAGTCACCCTTGTTGGCAGTGACAAACTGCTGTGCCTGCTCGAAACCGGCGGCATCGCCCTTGGCCAGCTGCTCAATCACCTGGTTGTAAGAGTGGGAGGAGGCCTCCATGGTCTCTTGCTGGTGCTGGTTGTAATAGCGCCAGCCGAACAGACCGACCAGACCGATCACGGTCCCGGCAATCACCGAGGTTCCGTTCTCTTTCCACCACTCCTTGATAACCTCAACCTGTTGTTCTTCGGTGGTATAGACTTCCACAGCTTACTCTCCTTTGGCTGCCAGCAGGGCAATGGCGGCGTCAACCTTGACGGTCTGTTGCTCGGCCTGACCACGCAGATATTTGATAGTGATCTCCCCGTTTTGCACCTCGGTCTCACCAAGGATCAGGGCGATTGCCGCGCCGCTCTTGTCGGCACGTTTGAGTTGTTTCTTGAAGTTGCCACCACCGCAGTGGCTCATGAGGCGCAGGTCCGGCAGGGCATCGCGCAGACGCTCGGCCAGCTGGAAGCCAGCCTGTTCGGTTCCCTCGCCCACCATCGCCAGATAGACATCCACCGCCGGGCGGATATCGGCGTTGAGCTCGAGAGTTTCCAGCATCAGCACCAGACGCTCCATGCCCATGGCGAAGCCCACGGCCGGGGTCGGTTGACCGCCCAGCTGCTCTACCAGACCATCGTAGCGGCCACCGGCACAGACGGTGCCCTGGGCACCCAGACTGCTGGTGACCCACTCGAACACGGTCAGGTTGTAGTAGTCAAGACCACGCACCAGACGCTCGTTCACTTCGTATTTGATACCGGCAGACTCGAGCAGGCGCTTGAGCCCCTCGAAGTGGGCCAGGCTCTCTTCGCCCAGATGGTCGAACAGACGCGGGGCACCCGCCAAAATGGCCTGCACCTTTTCATCCTTGGAGTCGAGCACCCGCAGCGGGTTGCTGTACATGCGGCGCTGGCTCTCTTCGTCCAGCTGCTCCTTGTACTGCTCCAGATAGGCCACCAGCGCATCGCGGTAAGCGGCACGCTCGGCGCTCTGGCCCAAGGTATTGAGCTGCAGGGTGACATGCTCGCTGATGCCAAACAGACGCCACAGGCGGTGGGTCAGCATGATCAGCTCGGCGTCAATGTCCGGCCCGTTGATGCCAAACAGTTCGACACCGAACTGGTGGAACTGGCGGTAACGGCCCTTCTGGGGACGCTCGTGACGGAACATGGGGCCCATGTACCACATCCGGCGTTCCTGGTTGTAGAGCAGACCGTGTTCGATACCGGCACGGACGCAGCTGGCGGTCCCTTCAGGACGCAGGCTCAGGCTGTCGCCGTTACGGTCTTCAAAGGTGTACATCTCTTTTTCGACCACGTCGGTCACTTCACCGATGGCGCGCTTGAACAGATGAGTCTGCTCGACAATCGGCATGCGCACTTCGCTGTAGCCATAGCTGGCAACGACCTGGCGCAGGATCTGTTCAACCTTCTGCCATACCGGGCTCTGCTCCGGCAGGCAATCATTCATACCGCGAATAGCTTGGATCTGTTTTGCCACGTTGATACTCGAGAAAAAGAGGTAAAATTTGGCCGCATTATAGGGATTTTCCCCCCCAAGGTAAAATCAGGGAATCCGGATGCGGGATTTAAAATCAGTCACCTGGAAAAAGGGCCACCCAATGTGGCCCTGTTTCGCTCACTCCTTGTCCATCGGGATCCGGTTGGCGGGATCCAGCATGGCGGCGCGGGCGCGAATGCGGCGCTCCAGAGTTGGAATGAGATCCTTGTTGTCGAGCCGATCGACCCGCTGGCCCCCTTCATAGAAGGCACTCTTGTTGGCGGCACCCGCCAGGCCAAGGTCGGAGACCAGCGCTTCGCCCGGGCCATTCACCACGCAACCGATGATGGAGACATCCATCGGGGTGATGATGTCTTCGAGCCGCTCTTCCAGCGCGTTGACAGTGGCGATCACATCGAACTCCTGCCGTGAGCAGGATGGGCAAGCGATAAAGTTGATGCCACGGGAGCGAATACGCAGGGATTTGAGGATATCGAAACCGACCTTCACCTCCTCCACCGGATCCGCCGCCAGCGAGATACGCAGGGTATCGCCGATGCCGTCGGTGAGCAGCATGCCCAGACCAATGGCAGACTTCACCGCGCCGGCACGGAAACCGCCCGCTTCGGTGATGCCAAGGTGCAGCGGCTGCTCGATCTGCTTGGCCAGCAGGCGATAGGCACCGACGGCCAGGAACACATCGGAGGCCTTGACACTCACCTTGAAGTCCTGAAAGTCGAGGCGATCGAGGTAGTCCACGTGACGCATGGCGGACTCTACCAGCGCTTCGGGGGTCGGCTCGCCGTACTTCTCCTGGATATCTTTCTCCAGCGACCCGCCATTGACCCCGATACGGATCGGGATATTGAGGTCGCGCGCGCAATCGACCACAGATCGCACCCGCTGCTCGTTGCCGATGTTGCCCGGGTTGATACGCAGGCAGTCGGCACCGTACTCGGCCACTTTCAGGGCGATGCGATAGTCGAAGTGGATATCGGCAACGATGGGGATGCGGGTCTGCTGTTTGATCAGCCGGAAGGCTTCCGCCGCTTCCATGGTGGGCACGGAGACACGGACGATATCGGCACCGACCCGCTCGATCCGCTGGATCTGCTCGATGGTGGCGGCGACATCTGTGGTCTTGGTGTTGGTCATGGTCTGCACGGTAATGGGGGCATCGCCCCCAACCGGTACATTACCAACCATGATCTGTCTGGATTTACGACGAATGATGGGTGATTCGTGAGAAGACATGGGAAACAGATTACTCCTGCGGCAGTGAGAAGCGGGCTGTACGACCGTTGTTGTAACGGCTCATATCAAACGACTGACCCTTGTAGTCAAGCTTGACGGCCATGGGCGCGCCAATGATGAACTTCAGGGGCTCGGCGCCTTCCAGCACCAGCTCGTCGTTGGCCTTCTTCAGACCACTGAACAGGGTCTTGCCGTTGGCATCCTTCACATCCAGCCAGCAATCGGCGGTGAAGCTCATCTTCAGTTGCGGCGCAGTCGCCGGATCAACGACAGCCTCTTCAGATTCGGTGCCATTGGCGCCGGATACCGCAGCATCGGTCGCAGTGCCGACAGCCGCGCTGACATCGGTCGGGGCAACAGCCGCAGAAGCAGGCGCCAGGGTAGCAGTCGCATCGGAGACCACCGCGGGGGCAGTCACGTCAGTGGCGGCAGGTGCGATGGCAGCGCCTTCCACCGGAGCTGTGTTGATCGCATCGGGCGGCGTGATTGCAGGTTCAGCCGGAGTCGAACTGGTCGCACTCATCTCGGTGGCTGCCAGCGCTTCATCACCGGCGGAGCGGCGTGAAGTACTCTGCCACCACCAGGCGACCGAGAGCGCAATCAGCACCAGAATAACCAGCCAGGTGACTACCTTGAGCCGACTGTCGTTGACTTGCTGGCGAGAGCGACGGGAGAAGCTCTGCATGTCGATATTGTCGGGAGGAGTCAGACCCAGCTTGTCGTAAGCGGCCAGAATGGTCTCTTCCGGGATCCCGACCAACTTGGCATAGGTACGCAGATAGCCCCGAATAAAGGTATGGGACGTATGTTTGTCGTAGGTATCCGATTCGATGGCGGCGATCAGGGTCAGACGAAGGTGAATGCGGGACGCAACCTGTTCTCGTGTCCAGCCAAGCTGTTCACGGGCATTGCGCAGCAGCTGGCCTGGACCTGCTGCCTGGGAATCGTCTTGTTGGAAATCGTGTGGCTGTTCAATAGTCATTGGCTAAATAACGCTTGGCTTGTTGCGAAGTGGGATATTGCCTTACCAGCTCAGTCCCGAATTGGTGAAGTAATGCCGGCTTGTCCATTGCCTGTGCCAATCTGAGTCTCAACCAGAGACTCTCCTCATTCTCGTCTGACACATCGGCAAAACGGGCGAGGTAGGACTGCACATCAGGCAGCTTGCCATCTTTCATGGAAAGCTCGGCCAAGTCCAGCAATAACCTTGGATTGCCCGGATTATACCCCAAGGCCAGGAGATAGTACTCGGTTGCTTTATCATTTCTGCGATTTTGCAGGGCACAAAGTGCCGCATTTTCATAGGTATCGGCAATCTTCACATAGCCTGGTTGAATAACAGCCTGGTTGAATGCCTTGTCTGCCTCATCATAACGGCCACGATCACAGAGGAAGGCGCCATAGTTGTTCATTGCGTCAGCATTGGACGGATCCATGGCAAGGGCGTTCTTGTAATGCTCTTCAGCCGCCTTGAAATCCCCCACCCTCTGGTAGAAGTAGGCAAAACCGATCTGCACTTGAGGATTGGAGGGGTCATACTGGAGGGCGCGATCAAGATTGAACTTGGCCTGCTCGGCATTGCCCTGACGCAGGTACTGGATACCCAGGTCGAGGCGGGTTTGGGCAGCCGCCTTGAGGTCAGGACCCACTTCACGCTGGGTCGAGTTCTGGCCAGCGTAAGTGGTCTCGGTCACACAGCCTGGCAGCGCGCAGAGCGCTGCCACTACGATCAATGTACGTGTATCCATTCCCTGTCTATACAATGGCTTAGCATTTAAACCATTTTGACGGAAATCCCATCCTGTTGCATCCGATTTTTGATAGTTCGCTTGGTACGGTCAATCACGTCACCCACCAGCTGACCACAGGCGGCATCGATGTCATCACCACGGGTCTTACGGACAATCACGGTGAAACCGTACTCCATCAGCACCTTGGAGAAGCGATCGATACGGCTGTTGCTCGGCTTGCCGTAAGGGTTGCCCGGGAAGGGGTTGAACGGGATCAGGTTGATCTTGCTCGGAGTGTCCTTGAGCACCTTGGCCAGCTCGTGCGCATGCTGCATATCGTCATTGATATGATCGAGCAGCACATACTCGACGGTTACCCGACCACCGTTGGCATTGGATTTGGCCAGGTAGCGACGGACACCGGCGAGGAACTCCTCGATGTTGTATTTGTCGTTGATCGGCATGATCTCTGAACGCAGCTTGTCGTTCGGGGCGTGCAGGGAGATAGCCAGCGCCACGTCGATCTGGTCGCCCAGCTTGTCCAGCGCAGGTACCACGCCAGAGGTGGAGATGGTCACCCGGCGCTTGGAGATGCCAAAGCCGTAGTCATCCATCATCAGACGCATAGCGGGCACCACGTTGGCGAGGTTGAGCAGCGGCTCGCCCATCCCCATCATCACCACGTTGGTGATGGGACGCTTGCCACCGACCACACGGGCAGCACGCCACACCTGACCGATGATCTCGGAGACTTTCAGATTGCGGTTGAAGCCTTGTTGAGCCGTGGAGCAGAACTTGCACTCCAGCGCACAGCCAACTTGAGAGGAGACGCAGAGGGTCGCGCGGTCATCTTCCGGGATGTAGACGGTCTCGACCTCCTGATCGCCCACCTGCAAGGCCCACTTGATGGTGCCATCGGCAGAGCGCTGCTCGCGGCTGATCTCGGGCGCCTTGATCTCGGCGATCGCCTTGAGGCGCTCTTTGAGCACCTTGTTGACGTTGGTCATCTGATCGAAATCATCACACCCAAAGTGATAGATCCACTTCATGACCTGATCTGCCCGGAATGGCTTCTCGCCCAGTTCGACGAAAAAGGCACGCATGGCATCCCGATCAAGATCCAGCAGGTTGATTTTTGTTTCGCTCATCAATGGCCTCAGTTCAAACACTTCATCAATTATTGGCTGACGACGTCAGGGGGCGGCATTGTACAAATAATGGGTCTGGCTTTCCACCTGGAGAATAGAGGGATATTGCGTAAACGGCGAAAACAACAAAGGGAGCCGAGGCTCCCTTGGGTCATCATCCACAAAAATCAGCCGCGCGGGCAGATCTCGTTGTCAGAGAAGAAGTAGGCAATTTCGCGGGCAGCGGATGCCGGTGCATCGGAGCCATGTACTGCGTTGCGATCGATGCTCTCGGCATAACAGGCACGCAAGGTACCAGCCAGCGCCTCTTTCGGGTTGGTAGCACCCATGATCTCGCGATTGCGACGGATGGCGTCTTCCCCTTCCAGCACCTGCACCATGACAGGGCCAGAGGTCATGAAGCTGACCAGATTGTCATAAAAAGGCTTGCCCTGATGCTCGGCATAGAAACCGGCAGCCTGTTCACTGCTCATGTGCAGCATTTTGGATGCCACCACTTTCAAGCCTGCGCTTTCGAAACGGCTATAGATGGCACCGATCAGGTTCTTGCTGACAGCATCCGGTTTAACGATAGAGAAGGTACGTTCGATGGCCATTGATATCTTTCCTTAACTACAGAGTTTTATTGTTAGAATCCATGTTCGCTGGCGATTATACGTAAACAAAAACCGGAAAAACACACAAACAAGCAACTTTTTATTAAACATCACTCCCTTGCAATCAACATCCACACTCATCTTGACCGAGCAGAGCCGGAAAATATGTGCGCTTGCGCACGATAGTTACCTTAAGCCGCCAAAACCCCATCTTTTGTTCACAATTCGAACAGCATGAAAAAGGCACCCGAAGGTGCCTTGTCTCGCCTATTTGGCTTCCGCCAGCAGGGCCCGCGCTATGGTGCGCATCCCCAGGGTATTGGCCCCCGGCGCCCAGAGGGCATCGCCGTTGTCACTGAAGCAAGCGGCCAGATCGATATGCAACCAGCCCATCCCTTCGTTGGCAACGAAACGGGAGAGGAAACCCGCCGCGTTGGAGGCGCCACCCGGCCCGCCCCCCTTCACCGGACGGCTGTTGGCCGTGTCGGCGTAATGGGAAGGGCACTGCTGGCGGTGCCAGGGCTCCAGCGGCAGCGGCCAGGCAGGCTCATGCTCGGCATCGGCATAGGTCATGGCCCGGCTTACCAGCCCTTTATCGAGGCCAAACAGTGCATTGTAGCGCCCACCCAGCGCCATCACAGCAGCGCCGGTCAGGGTCGCGGCATCGATGATCAGCGGTGCGCCGGACTCGCTCGCCAGTTGCAGGCCGTCGGCCAGCACCAGCCGCCCCTCGGCATCGGTATTCACAATCTCGACCGTGGTGCCGTTCTTGTAGGTGAGGATGTCGCCCAGCTTGTAGGCGTGGCCGGAGACCAGGTTCTCGGCGCAGCAGAGGATCAGCTTCACCCGCTTGTCGAGCCCGCGCAGCATAGCCAGCGCCAGCGCACCGGTGACAATCGCCGCGCCTCCCATGTCGCACTTCATGGTGAGCATCCCCTCGGAGCTCTTCATGGAGTAGCCGCCGGAGTCAAAGGTGATCCCCTTGCCCACCAGCGCTGCCGCTACCGGCGCCTTGGGGTCACGCCCCGGGTTGAAGTCGAGCTCCAGCAATATCGGTTCGCGCGCACTGCCGCGGCCCACCTGATAGAGGCCGACCCAGCCCGCCTGTTGCAGCGCTTCGCCTTTCAAAATGCGATGACTCACCTTGTCCGGCGCCAGCTCGGTAATAAAGGAGGCCGCTTCCACCGCCAGCTCCAGCGGGCCCAACTGCTCCGGGGTGGCATTGGTCATCTCGCGTACCCAGCGGCCGCAGAGCCAACGCGCTTCCAGCTCCTCTCTGTCCTCTTCCGAGGACATGGCCCACTGCAGTTGCACCTCCGCCTTGGGGGTTTGCAGCCCTTGGGCAAAAGCCCACTGCTGTTCACGCTCCCAATGACCAGCCAGGGTCACTTTCTGGATCCCCTGCTGGCAGAGGCGACGGGCCGCCTGCTGGATATCGAGCAGCGGATTGGCCGTCACCAGATGGATCACCATGCCGTCGGCGCGGTGAGAGAGCAGCGCCCCCTCCCCCCACTCGGCCGGTGCAAATTCACGACTTAACCAGACATTCATGCGGTCACCTCCTGCAGCCAGCGTGCGATGGTGCGCAGACCGTGGCCCTTGGCGCCGGTTGCCCAGAGATCATTGCCCGATTTCTGATAGGAGGCTGCCAGATCCAGGTGCACCCAGCCCTTGCCCTCATCGCGCACGAAGCGGGAGAGAAACGCAGCAGCCGTGGTGGCACCGGCCGTGCCTTCTGCCGAGGCGACGTTGCCCAGATCGGCAAAGGCCGAGGTGAGCTGGCTGGCATGCCAGGGCTCCAGCGGCAGCGCCCACGCCTGCTCGTTTTCCACCTTGGCGGCGGCCAGCGCACGCTGCTGTTCGGTCTCATCGAGGGCAAACACCGCATTGTAGTCGCGCCCCAGCGCCATCTTGGCGGCGCCGGTCAGGGTGGCTGCGTCAAGGATATAAGCCGCACCGCTGTCGGAGGCCGCCATCAGACCATCGGCCAGCACCAGACGACCTTCCGCATCGGTGTTCTGGATCTCGACCGAAATCCCATTCTTGTAAGTGAGGATGTCGCCCAGCTTGAAGGCGTGGCCAGAGACCAGGTTCTCGGCGCAGCAGAGAATGAGCTTCACCCGCTGGTTCAGACCGCGGCTGATAGCCAGCGCCAGCGCACCGGTCACCATGGCAGCGCCGCCCATGTCGGACTTCATCGGCAGCATGTTGTCAGAGGACTTCATGGAGTAGCCGCCAGAATCAAAAGTGATCCCCTTGCCCACCAGCGCCGCCACCACCGGCGCATTGCGATCACTGGTCGGGTTGTAGTCGAGCTCCAGCAGCACCGGCTCGCGCTCGCTGCCACGGCCAACCGACCAGATCCCGATATGGCCGGACTCGCGCAGCGCTTCACCGGCGGTGATGCGGGCAGTGACCTGATCCCCAGCGATACCACGAATGAGCAACAGGGCCGATTCCGCCAGACTCATGGGGTAGATCTCTTCCGGACAGCCATTGGTGATGTCACGTACCCAGCGAGCCGCCTTGAGCAGCGCATCCAGTTCACGGGCTTCCGCGTCGCTCTGCTGGCCGAAATCCAGTTCACGCGATCCCTTGGCGGCGTAGAACCCCTGGGCGAACGCGTAGCGACGCTCCAGATCCCACCCCTCACCGGCCAGCATCACCCGCTTGATCCCGCTCGATTCGAGGCGACGGGCGGCGCGCTGAACGGTGCGCAGAACATCCTTCTCCTGACCGGCGGCACCAAGATGGATCAGTGCATCGTCGCCATTGAAACTGAGCTGGGCGCCCTCGCCCCAATAAGCGGCCGCAGCCTGGGTGGATAACGCTACCTTCATCATGTCAGCCATCGTGTTTGCTTCCTTTTTACTGGCACTATGTATAAGCACTCTTTATGGGAAAGAGCTTATTGGCAAAGAGAGAATAACGAATACAAAAAAGGCCGTGCCCCCGAGGGTCACGGCCTTCCACCATATCACTGAAGCACCACAGGATGCTGCACGTGCAATTCACTCATGTGTAATTAATGGCGTTCAGAGGCAAGGTTCAGGGTGTACTTGGGCAGTTCCACGACCAGATCCTCGTCCGCCAGTTTTGCCTGGCAGCTGAGGCGCGATTCCGGCTCCAGCCCCCACGCCTTGTCCAGCATGTCGTCTTCCAGCTCGTCGCTTGGCTCGAGCGAGTCAAAGCCCTCGCGCACCACGCAGTGGCAGGTAGTGCAGGCACAGGATTTCTCGCAGGCATGCTCGATTTCGATACCGTTGCGCAGCGCCACATCCAGAATGGTCTCGCCGCTTTGCCCCTCGAGGGCGGCGCCATCCGGACAGAGTACGGGATGAGGAAGAATGATCAGTTTTGGCATATTACACCTTGTTGACGTTTTGTCCGGTCAGCACCTTGCGGATGGAGGCGTCCATCCGGCGGGCTGCAAACTCGCCACTGACAGCATCGGCTGCCTCAATGGCTTCTTTGATTTGATGGGTTGCGCCGCTGTTGCGCATGGTCAGCAGATGGGCGATGGCGGCATCAATCTCGGCACGCTCGACAGCATTGAGCAGGGCATCGCCATCGGCGGCCAGAGCCGCATTGAGACTCTCGACCACCCGGTCGGCTTCAACCTGCTGCTCGGCCAGCATGCGGGCATCCATATCCTGCTGGGCGTTCTCGATGGAGGCACTCAGCATGTTGAGGATATCCTGCTCCGCCAGCCCGTAAGAGGGCTTGACCTGGATCTCGGCCTGCACGCCGGAGGATTTCTCCATGGCGCTGACCGAGAGCAGACCATCCGCATC